>NZ_JAEMGT010000136.1:0-3212 GCF_017655185.1 Rahnella sp. ChDrAdgB13
TTCTCACGTAATGTGGTTTGGGAAAGTGCATTTATTGCGCGTCCGGCCGATCATCATTGCGCGTCACTACAGTTATTACTGGAAATCAACCGCATAACCATTTCTCAATCTCCTTCATCTGATGAGCTGTTGCTGCTTACCTGCCGCGACCGAAAGAAAAAAAGCCGATAGCAAGTGAAGTGTCATGAGTGAAACTTTACATGCAAAAAATACTTTGTGAAGTATAGTGATGTGATGGAGATCATATTATAGAAAATAAAAAAATAAATTCTATTATAAACAACATGTTAAAATCATTGTCGGATGTATTGGTTTTTGTGAGGTATTACAGATATTGGCGGGGGTAGTTTTTTATGTGAATGTTTGTGGGCCGGTATCGCGGCCCTCATATTCAGAATTTATTTTTGCTGTGCAGGGGTTCTACGATGCTTATTCCGCGCTGTAAGTTTGCACTCAGTTGCTGATAGTCCTGTAACAGCAGTGCAATAAACAATGTATCCAGCAAGTTCAGCTGAATCACGCGTGCCACCGCATTTTGCCCAAGAAGCGGGCCACTTCTTGCCGGACTAAAAATGGAAAGATCGGATAACTGAGAGAGTGGCGAGCGGTTATCGTTTGTAATACAGATAATACGCACCCCACGCTTCCGGGCAATTTCAACCGCGTTAAGTAATTCCCGAGTATCCCCAGACTGGGAGATAACCACCATAACATCTCCTTCACCAAGCTGACAGGCCACCATCAACATAAGGTGAAAATCACTGTAGGTATGGCTGTGAATACCTATTCTGAGGAGTTTATGCTCGAAATCATGACAGACGGAGGATGACCCACCGACGCCCAGTAAGACTACCCGGTGCGCTTCATACAGCAGGTGGGCCGCCTGATTGATGACATTAACATCTGCTACCGTTTGTGCTTCTTTCAGGGCCTGGATCGAGTTGCTAAATACTTTGTCCATCACCACTGAGAGGTTGTCATGCTCTGAGATCTCTTCTTCTCTTTCGAAGGGCAGAACATCAAAGTAAGCCAGTAGTGCGCTGCGCAGTTCACGAAAACCAGAATAGCCGAGTTTCTTGGCCACTTTGACGACCATAGGTTCAGATACTCCCAATGTGGTCGCGACTTCCCTGATGCTGATCCCCTCAGGCAGGTTTCCTTTAACCAGCAGCCAGTCGGCAATGCTGCGTTCTTTATTGTTCAGCGAAGAAAGCGACATGCGGATTTTCGCCCCTGTCGCGAGCGCGCTTTCGCTCTCCGGCTCCCGAAAAAAATCACTCATTTTGCTTCTCATCGTTAATCAGTTCTGAATGCCATATTCGCTTAATCCTTCACAAGGATCAACTTCACATGACTTAACATTTATGTGACATAGCGTGCAAATATTAAATAGCAGACGATTATTTTAATGAAAAACATTTCTATAAATCATGTTGTTATCATTTTTTTCTTAGTGTGTTGTATAGAGATTCGTTTTTTTACAAAAAAAACTTCACATTAAAATCTAAGCGTGTGAATATACTATATAGAATACGCGGTTGTGCCGAGCCGGGGCTGAACTGAATGCTCCATAACTTCATATAACTGCGTCAGGGTGTGAAGCGTTTGCGGGCGATAAACCATGCCATGGTCGTATCTGGCGCTAAACGCGAAGACCAGAAAATTACGTAGCGAATATGGCTAATTATCCGTGGAGAGGGAAAATGAAAATTGCGGTTGGTTGTGATCATGTGGGCCTGTTGCTGAAACCGGACATTATCCGTCACCTGGAGAGCAAAGGGATTGAAGTTGTCGATAAAGGCACGAACAGTGCTGAACGGACTGACTATCCGATTTACGGTAAGGCGGTGGCGGAGTCTGTCAGCAGCGGCGAGGTGGATCTGGGCATTCTGATTTGCGGTTCAGGCATTGGCATTTCCATCACGGCAAATAAAGTTACAGGCATCCGGGCTGTGGTATGTAGTGAGCCATACTCCGCGAAGCTTTCTCGTGAGCATAACAATACCAATATTCTGGCGTTTGGATCGCGGGTAGTTGGCAGTGAACTGGCAAAAATGATTGTTGATGAATGGTTGGATGCGAAATTCGAAGGTGAGCGTCACCAGACGCGTATTGATATGATTACTGCACTGGAAAATGAGGTGCCCCATGGCTAAGTTTTGTCCTTCTATGATGTGCATCGACTTCTCGCGTCTTGCCGCAGAAGTCGATGCATTGGAAAAAGCGGGCGCAGATATGTTCCATCTCGACGTTATGGACGGCCATTTTGTGCCTAATTTTGCGCTGGGTCTTGAAGATATCAAGGCGATCTCAAAGCTGGCCAGTATCCCTTACGATGTCCATCTGATGTTGTCTGACCCGGACCCTTTTATTGAGACGTTTGCCGGGCTGGGCTGCGAGATCATTTATGTACATGCTGAAGCGCCGGTGCATCTCCACCGTACGCTGACAAATATTCGTAAAGCGGGAGCTAAAGCCGGAGTGGCGCTCAATCCCGGTACACCGATATCGGTACTGGAAGAAATTGTTGATGTGACGGATGTTGTGCTGGTGATGTCAGTCAATCCGGGATATGCCGGGCAGGCTTTTATTGAAGGTTCCGTCGATAAGATTAACCGCATTCACGATCTGCTGCGTCATAAAGGTGCTGCGACACAGATTGCTATCGATGGGGCTATATCATCTGCGGTCGTTAAACGCCTTTCAGAGAAAGTTGACTATTTTGTGCTGGGTACCGCGGGATTATTCAGAAAAGATAAAAACTATAAAGAGTCGTTAATTTCTCTTTCCGCCCTGACAGTATGATCAGGGCTTACGCACTAAAATGAACTGGCGATAATTCAGATTCTGTCGCATTAATGACATTGAATATGTGTGGGGACACTGATCTGTCGGGAGCCGGATACGGTAGTTCCGCAAGTCCGGTTCTGAGGAGGGGCCCGTCCGGGTCTACTCACCTCAAACCCCTTAAACCGGTCTAGTAGGCGGGGCTGACTGGGGAATATTCGGGTCACAGCCCGGCGGCGCCGGGCTTACGGCGACGTTTGGCTACAGAGGTATGCGGAACATCGTTTGTCGCCTTCATGCCGCTCTGCGGCATGAAGATATCCCAACAGACCCCACAATATGAGGTTGCATCCTAAATAGCTGCGCCTAATACCGCTACACTTTTGCCTGCCCATGTTTTGCTCCGGGGAATGGGCTGGCGGTTT
>NZ_JAEMGT010000018.1:0-95907 GCF_017655185.1 Rahnella sp. ChDrAdgB13
CGCTACAGGATCGGGAATGTGGTGATCTGATCCTGATTACGGCCAAAAGTTCGATTTATTCAACAAAGCCGCTTCAAGCTGGATGGTTGTTACCTGAAGAATAGATAGTTCGTTCTGTTCTTCCGGAGTTAAGCCGCCATTAACACGTGCCTTTTCTAATAACTCGTTTGCACGTTTGGCATATTCAGCCTGTATAAGGCCAACTTCGTTAGCCTTATCTACACAGTTCTTGGAGCCTTTACATTCAACAACACTTTCATGTTGTTCGGCATTAATTTTCTTGTACTTATCAATAACGCCGTTTTCACAAGCAGAACTACCCTGGCACTGCGCCATCTCCTGAGAACGTGACTTGTTTTCAGCAACACTCAGCGCATTATTCTCAACGTCACTTCTGACTTTCTCTTATTCGAACCGGGCGAACGTGAGCCTGAAGATGATATGAAGTTACGTTTTGAAGCGCTGGCGGCGATGTCTGTCGAAGACCAGGAAGTGGCTAAAGCGGTACTTGATGCGATGATTGTAAAAAGCCAGGTCACACAGACCGTGGCGCGCGTCAGCAAAGCGACGGCTAAAGGAAAGAACTAATGTAATTAGCGCGGTCAGTCAGTGTTACGAGCACTGACTGACCGCTCATCACCACCAACTATCGAGGAGTTGATCATGACTGAACGCGATTCTACGTCAGAACCCGCCACACCCCAAGCCCGTCAGAGTATTGTGGGTTATCGCCCTAACCACGGGCAACCCGATCCGTATCCGCAGATCACCCTCAAGGGCCGCTGGCTCGGGCAACTCGGTTTTACTACGGGGCAGAAGCTGGAGGTGATCACACAGCCGGGACAGCTGATCATCCGGCTGGCGACTGAAGCGTAATTAGCTGACGTATAACGTAAAATCCCGCCAACAAGGGCGGGATTTTAATGACTAATAGAAGTCTGGGTCTATTCGACCTTCCGCTTTCAGGATCTCAAGAAAGCGTTTGTAGGATACCTCATCCAATCCAAGTAAATCATCCAGCAGTTTCTCTTTGATCAGGGCCCAATGGTAAATTCCACATGCATTATTATGAAAATAAACCGCCTCAAAATTTAAGTCAGAATCAATTACAGTAACTTCTGACGCTTTATACGCTGCAAGCCCGCCATAGTTTCTTGGGAATCCCAAAAACACAGTTTCATTTCCAAACCAATAAATTGAGAATATATCGATTATCTCACCGTCTTTTTCTTGTAATTTCATTTAACTTTATCCTTTATTGAATCGATCACTTTAGACGGATCTGCCTGTATTCTTTGCGGTGTTGTAATTTTCATATCATAGGCTTGCCCAGTATTAGAGTTGTACTGGTAATGTATTGTTATTGTTGAGCCATCCGCGAGTTTTTGCTTTGCTTCCATCTTTTGGAATCCTGCTGACTGAGGGAAACGAGGATCATTATTCATTCCCTCCAATTTAACACCACCTGTAGGATTAGCCTTAACCCCATTCCACAAGACTTTCTCATTCAGATCTCTCGGGAACGGATTCTGTATCCCCTTAGCCGTCGTGATGTATTCTGCATTATTGATTAACTGCTGCTGCTCTTTTGTCAATGAAGACAAACCAGATGTTGAGTTGCTACTGAGCGGTTTATCGACTGTCAACGCTATGATAACTGAGGCAAGGATCCCTTTATTGAGATTGTTTTCATGCAGTTGCGTGTTATTCGCTATAGGTTCCAGTTCTGAGATGGAATAAGCTGCCAGTTCCTGACACTGCGCGGTACATTCTGGTGAAGCAGCAAGAGCTTTTAAATCTGCCAGTGCACCTTTCTGATCTGCTATTGATATTCCAGTAGATAACGCCTGTTTCTGATTCTCTGCATCCCGTTTTTTCAGGTCTGCCAGGACTTGTTCCTTCTCAGCATCAGTCTTCGCAGCGGCATAATTCTCAGTGAAGGTTTTGATGTCCTTATCACTCAGATAATTATTCTCAACCTCATTCTTCCCAGCCTTCGCCCCATCAATCGCCGAGCTAACATCTCCGCCAACAACGCCGCCTACGATCCCTGAAGCTAAGGTGGCCAGAGCCACAACACCTTGTTTTTCCTCATCTGTCAGGTCTTTGATGTCTTTGCCCGGATAGAGCTGGTCGGCGATGTATTTCGCGCCTGCGGCGGAAAGCCCCGCGCCCGCAGCCCCGGCTGCCGCATTTCCGCCCTGCATTTCGGCGACGATGGCGCCGGCGAGGGCGTGGCTGATGATGCGTTCGGCACCTTCGGCGGTGTTATTTTTGATGAACTCGGCCATGTACGGCGCGGCGGCTCCGGCGACGGCGGAACTCCAGTCGCCGCCCGTCAGGCCCTGTATGGCGGCAGTGATGGCCTGAATCGCCTGCTGTTTGTAGCTGCCGGTGCCGTATTCGTTCATCGCCGCTTTGTAGGCGTCGGTATTTTCCAGCGTTTCGTTGTAGGCGTCCCACTCGCTTTGCTCTGCGCCTTTGGTCGGCGTCGGCGGCAATTTGCCTTCTTTTGCCAGCTGCTCCTTGGCGGCTTCCTGCGCGGCGATTTTGCCTTCGGTGCGTACGATGTCCGCGACCTGCGAGCCGATCTGCGCGATGGCGCGGTTTTCGTCGATGTGCTGCTGTTCTTTTGCGGCGTCGAAAATCGGGGCGAGGGTGCTGTGCGCGTTGTCGGTGTCGCGGCTTAAGTTGGCGATATCCTGTTTTTGTGCGTTCGGGTCGCGGATAACAATCGTGCCACCGGCGATGGCGGAGCCGGTAGTGCTGGAGGCTGAACCGTCGCCGTTGAGCCCGGCGAGCATGGCGTTGGCCATGTTGCCCATGAACTGCGACGTTGAGTTGCCGCTTGAACTCATGCTGATACTGCTGCTGTCGACGCTGTAGCTCGCTTCGTTGTGGATGTCGTTCCAGCCGAGCGTGCCGGTGTCGAGGCGGTTTTTGTCGGCGCTGGCACCGGAGGCAATGACGCCGCCGTTGAGCTGGGTGTGATTGCCAGCGGTGATGTCGAACCCGCCGTTGCCCGCGAACATACCGCTCTGGTCGGTGACGCTGGCGTAGTCCGAGTTCATTTTGTCCTGCGACAGGCTGATGTAGCCGCTGCCGCCGCCGCCGCCCCAGGTAAAGCTGCCGCCCGCGGCGGCGCTTTGCTGCTTCGAATCGTAGTGGTCGGTATCCTGCAAACTCTCAATGATCAGGTTGTGGCCGATGTCGGCGGTGATTTGTTCACCGGACACCTGCGCGCCTTTAATGTTCAGGTCGTTACCGGCGCTGATGTTGAGGTTCCCGCCTGCGCCCACTTCTGAGTTAGTCCAGGTGGTGCCGTCACCGTGGTTTTTGCCAGCGGCGGCGTTGACGTCGGCGAAGACGCTGATCCCCGCCTTGTCATTACTGACGCCAAAACTGATGCCGATATCGCCACCGGCGCTGGAGTTTTTACCGGTGGTTTTTTGGGTGTTATCCGCAGCCAGCAGGTTGATGTCGTCGGTGGCGAACAGGTTCAGGTCACCGTCGGCTTTGACTTTGCTGCCAATGACGTTGAGATCGCCGTCCCGCGCTTCAATCGTGGCGTTGCCGCCTGCCATCACCGTGGAACCGGTGGCGGCATGCTGATCGGTGATCTGCTCGGAGCGGCTTTCCTGATGGCTGATGGACGCGGCAATGCCGATAAAGCTGTTATTGCCGCCGTTGTTGCCGTCGAGCTGCGTACCCTGATACGCCTGATAACCATTCAGCGCGGCTTTGATGCCGTCGAGTGCTGCCATGCGTCCGCTGTCGTCGTCACTGGCGCTTTGGGCGGCGGTGTAGCCGCTGTTTACGGCGCCACCGGCGCTACCGGCGAGGGTAATGTTCAGACCGGTAGTTTTTTGCTCGAAGGTTTCTTTGCGGTGAAGCGCGTCCTGACCGGGGTCGATCTGCACGTTTTTGCCGCTGATCAGCATGTCTTCGCTGGCGATAATGTCTGAACCGCTGACGTGGAGATTGTTGCCCGCCATCACCGTGACGTCGCCGCCAAGGCTGCCGACGGAGCTGGCGCTCTGGCTTTGCGTGGTGCCGTCTTCGTTGACGCGGTGGCTGGTTTCAGTGGTGCCGATGGTGAATCCCAGCCCGCCGCCGCTGAACAGGCCGCTCTTTTTCTTCTCGTCGAGACGATAGGACGACTGCTCTTCGGTGGACGCCAGAATGTTAATGTTGTTACCCGCCAGCAGGCTGACGTTGTGATCACCGATAATGCTTGAGCCGTTGACGTTGAGGTCATGGCCTGCGGTCATCGAAACGTTGTCGCCGCCAAGTTCCGAGCCTTTCTCGTGAGTGGCGTAATCCTCGCGCACCGTATGAGTGGTGGTTTTGGAGAACATTCCGCCCGAGGTTTTGGTCTGTTCGAAGAAGGAATAATCGCTTTCGGTGACGCTGTTCAGGGTGATGTCGCGCCCGGCGGTGACCGCCAGATTGCCCGTGGCATCGACCTGTGCGCCGTTAAAGGTCGCGTCCTGGCCCGCCTGAATATGGGTGTTTCCACCGCTTACCAGTTCGGTGCTTTGCTGGCGAATCGTCTCTTCGACCTGCTGCTTTTTGTTGCCGTGCGATTCGCTATAGCTGCTGATTTCTTCTGCGTTGAGATTGATATCGCGACCGGCGGCCAGCGTGGCGTCTTCCCCGGCTTTCATGCTGGCTGCCTGAGAATTGAGGTCACGCCCCGCGACCAACGCTAAATCGCCGCCCGCAGTAATCGTGGTGTTATCCACCAGATCGAGACGCTGTTCTGTCTTGTTGGTTTTGCTGTGTGCGTTCTGTTCCTGCGTTTGCAGGTTAATGTCGTTCCCGGCTTTGAGCGCCGCATCGCCTTCTGCGGTGACCTGGCTGGCACTGATATTCAGGTCATGACCGGCCTGCATCGCGAGATCGCCGCGGGAAGAAATCTGGCTGGCCTGCGTGTCGCTGCTTTCGGTCAGCGTATTTTTACCGCGTGAACTGTGCTGTTCGAGGTCACGGGTCTCAAGCGCGGCGATATTGATATCGCCCAGCGCCTGCAGGGTGAGATCGCCGCCTGAAGTGAGGTTTGCCCCGGTGATGTCGATGTTTTTACCGGCGTACATCGTCAGCGAGTCGCCTGCGGATATTGATGCAATATCGCCGATGTCGGTGTGCGAGAAGGCAAGGCTGTCGCGACCGGATTTTCCGCTAATGCTCCACTGGTTGGTCAGCGTCTGGTTAATGATGCTGCCGTCGTAGCTGATAAGTTGTACGCCCTGACCGCTGAGACTTGAGCCGATGTTGCTGATATCGCCCGTCGCAAACAGGCTGAGATCGCCACCGGCTTTCATCAGGCCCGCGTCGAGGTTATCGATCGTGCTCTGGCTGGAGACGTAAAGGCCGCTGTTGGCCTGCAGGGTTGAACCGCTGTTGGTGATGCTGCCACCGGCCAGCCCGACGTTGTTCCCGGCGATGACGCTGCCGCTGGCTGGCGCGACATCTTTCGGGGAAAGATACAGTCTTGGCACCAGCACGTTCTGGCCGTTTACGACGGCGTTTTCCCACCACAGGATACTTTTATCCAGCGAGGCGATTTGGTCGCGGGTCAGTGCGACGCCAAATGCCAGCCCGAGGGATTGCTGTGCGCTGGCGGCGTTGTCCATCAGGTATTGCATCTGCGCCAGATCGGATCCGAAACCGCTGATATAGCGGCTGCCGGTGGCGTTGATTAATGCGTTGCTGACGTAACGGGTATCAAAAGCCGCATCGCCCAGGAAACGATAATCGTAGTCCGGGTGAAGATTGAGGCGGTCGAGGAAATACGCCGAGCCGATAAAGCTGTTTTCATCGGTGTACTGGCGTCCCGTCTCGCGTGGGACAACCGGCGCCGTCATGCCCTGCATGGCATAGATTTCGTTGAACAGGTTGTTATCGAGTTGCCCGAGTCCGTCCAGTTTCGGGTTGGTGACGATCAGATACGGGCTTTTCGGATCGGCATTAATGACGAAATAACCGTTGCTGCTGGTGGGCAGCGGGTAATCACCGGTGTTGAGCGCTGTGCCGCCGCCCAGTGCCTGAATCGTATCTGCAACGTGGTCGCGCCACTGCGGAGAATTGATATCCGTGCCGGAGGTCTGCGGTAAATCCTGCATTTTTTCACCGGCAAATTCCGTCGGTGCGCTGAGGGTGCTGAGCGCCGGAGCCACCAGATGATGGCTGATGCTGCCCGCGCTGGCGGTGGTGGTGGTATTGCTGATATCGCTGAAGAAATTAGCAATCAGATTGCCACCGGCCTGAATAACGGCGCGGTAGGAATATCCGCCGTTGCTCGTTTCATAAACCGGTGCGCCCGAAAGCTCGAAACGCAGCGTGCCGGAAGAGGCGAACTGATTACCGTATTCCGAGGCTGAAATTCCCTCACGGCAGCCTGAAGCTTTCGTGCACGTATAGGAATAAGTCTGGTACTTCGAAACTGTGCCGGTCTCGAGAGAGTTGTTGTTCAGCTGGCCGCCGCTCAGCGACATGTTTCCGCCCGCAAGAATATCGCTGGCGTTGTTATCCAGCACGCTGGCCTGAACTGTGAGATCCCTGCCTGCCGCAATTCTGCCCGCGCTGCCATCAGCGTGAGCCGTGACCGATTCGTCACTGACTAATACTTTCTGGTTGGCCAGAGACGGGCTGACCACAACGTAATAATAGGTGGTGCAGTGGTCGTTCACGCCGCCGCCGCACAGGGTGCCCTTATCAAAACTCAGGGAATCCGGGTCGAGATCCCGCCATAACACATCGATATAAGCCTGATCGCCGGAAACATAGTCGTGGGTTTCTTTGGAGAAACTCAGCCCGTCCCGCTCATTAAGCAGATGCCCGGTGTAAATACTGATATCACCGTGAGTGGTCTCGATATTGCCTGAACGGTTTACGACTTCGGTATTCGCGCTGCCGCGGGCATCTTTCATCATCCACAGGCTGTTGCCCGCCAGAATGTCGCCTTTCAGGTTGCGGATGGCGTCCGCGAGTAGCGTCATGTCGCTGGCGGAATAGAGCAGGGCAGTGTTGGTCAGTGTGCTGGCGGCGCTGAGCAGCAGGTCGCCGGTGGTGCCGATAAAGCCGTTGTTGGCGATAGCGCCGCGGCTTGTCAGGCTGACGTCGCCGCCCGATTGCAGGCTGCCGTTATTGGCCTGAGTGATGCTGCCCGCATTCACGGTGAACGCGCCGTTGCCGCCGGTCAGGATGCCCTGATTGCTGAACATCCCGCTACTGCTCAGGGCAACACTTTGCCCCTGCAATGTACCGTTTTGCGTGAAATCGCCTTCCGTGCTGACGGAAAGATTATTTCCCGCCGCCAGCGTGCCGTTCTGAGCCAGCGCATCCAGCAAGGTGAGGGTGATGTTGCCCAGCGCGACAATCTGACCGGACTGGGTCAGGGCGCGGCTGTTAAGCGTGATATCACCGGCGCTGAACAGTTTGGCTGCGGCGCTGTTGCTGAGATTTTGCGACTGAATATTCAGGCTTTGTTTGGCGAAGAGTGTTCCGTGATTATCTATAACTGACTGATTCAGCGATAAATTTTCGGCCTGAACGAAGCCGGTGTTCGTCAGGTCCCCGCCGGTGAAGAGTGATTTTCCCTGAGCAATCAGGGTGCCGCTGTTGGTCAGTGTGTCCGCGACATTGATGTTCTGGCTGTCGCTTTGCAGCCATCCGCTGTTGCGAAATTGCGGGGCGCTGAGGGTGAGTACTCCGCCGGACAGCAGGCGTCCGAGGTTATTCCCGCTTTCGGACAGGTTGAACGTAGCGTCCGTTGTGCCTTGAGCGATACCGGCGTTCGTGAAGCTGGCTGCGCTCAGGTTCAGTGAGCCGTCACTGAGCATCAGGCCGCTGGCGCGGTTATGCGCCTGACCGGAAAGCACCAGACTGGCGGTTTCGCGGGCCTGAAGCGTGCCGTCGTTGGTGAGCGTACTCGCATGCAGCGCCAGCGTGCGGGTCTGCAATTGCCCGGCGTTATCCACGGTTGCGGCATCAATGCGGGTCAGCCCGTTGCTTTGCAGTTTGCCGGACGCCTGTTGCGTCAGGTTACTTTGCAGGGTGGCGGTCAGGCTGTCGACGCCGGTGATTTCACCGCTGTTCGTTAATGTTCCGGCGGTAAGCGTCAGGTTTCTGGCGATCCATTGCCCCTGATTACCCGCCGATAACGCCTGAATAGCCGCCGCGCCGTTCGCGATCAGTTTGCCGCTTGTGGTGTTGATGAAGGTATTGGCGAGGCTGAACGTCAGCGCATCGGCGCTTTGTACGGTGCCGGTATTAGTGAAGTCCTGCGCATTGAGCAGAACGTTTACTCCCTGCCAGACGCCGTCGTTACTGACGTTTCTGGCTGTCACGGACAGCGAGCCCTGCGACAATACCGAGCCTTGCGCGGTGTTGTTCAGATCCTGTAACAGGTTCATGGCCAGGGTTTTCAGCCCGATCAGCGTGCCACTATTGGTCACCGCGTCGCTGCGGATATCCAGCGCGCTGGCCTGTACGCTGCCCTGATTGCTGAACGCGTTGCTGTTCAGGGTGACGCTGTCGCCCTGAACAATACCATCATTGCTGAGCTGGCTGGTGTTTAGCGCCAGCGACTGGCCGCTGAGCAGTCGTCCGCTGTTCCGGTTACTGAGCGTCGTGGCGCTGATCGTCAGACCGCCGGTTCCCTGAATTGTGCCGGTATTTTCGAGGCGCTCCGTGCTCAGAATAAAATCATCCGCCAGCACCAGACCGGCGTTGGTGAACTGCGGCAGCGTCAGTTTCAGCAGGCCGCCGCTGACAATCTGCCCGTGGCTTAGGTTACTGATCGCGCCGGTATCAAATTGCAGCGCGCGGTTGCCCTGCAATATGCCGTTATTGATGAGGTTTTTCGCCGTCAGATGGATGTCATCGGCCACCACGTTGCCGTCGTTGCTGATCTGTTGCGCGTTCAGGGTGACGCTGTGTCCGGCGGTTTGACCGCTGTGCGTTAATGTTGCGGCGTGAACCGTAATATCGCCTTTGGCGGCCTCCGTGCCCTGTAAATCCGCCGATTGGGTTGCGGTCAGAGACAAGTCTTTTTGTGCCTGCAACTGCGCGGTTTTGCCGGTGATAACGCGGTTGCCAGCGCTGAGCGTCAGTGAGCCCAGTGCAGCGAGTTGTCCGTCGATTTGCGCGTCAGTCAGGGTCAGGGCGATGTCGCCGTCACTGGTGAGTAAGCTGCCGTTAGCGCTGGTAAAACGGTCGCCATTGAGTGAAACGTGCTGGCCGCCTTTTGCCATTCCCGCGAGTGCGAGCGAACCGGTGTTGAGAATAAGATTACGGCCTGCAAGAAGTTGCCCGGTGTTTGCCACCGTCAGCGCGTTGCCGGAAAACGTCAGATCCTGCTGTGCGCTGAGAATTCCGCCGAGCTGCACATCCCTCGCATTGAGCGCCAGAGAGCCGCCCGCCAGCGTATGTCCGCCATTATTGAAGGTGTCGAGATTCAGGGCCAGATCGCTTTGCGACTGCACACTTCCCAGGTTGTTAAACGCCGTTCCGCTCAGGGTTACGCTGCGGTTGGCGGCGATTTTGCCCTGATTCGTCAGCGTCGGGCTGCTGATGCGGACATCCTGCCCGGCGGTGAGCTGACCTTTCCAGTCGGTGTTTTTGCTCTGCGCCAGTTCGACGTCGCGCTGTGCATCAATTTTCGTTGCGGCATCGGTGGTCAGTTCGCTGCTGGCAAGGCGCACGTTCTGGCCCGCCGTCATCTGCACGCCGTTCGCCACTAACTTGCCGCCGCTGGTTAGGGTGAGATTTTCGTTGCCGGCAATCGTGGCGTTTTGCAGCTGAACGTCGCCTCGTCCGGTGAGCGCCACCGACTGTGCCTTATGGCTGCCGCTGAGCTGGATTTCCTGTGCGGTGGCAGTGAGATTGCCCGCCGCGGCGCTGTTGCTGAGCGTCAGTTTTCCGCTGGCATCCAGCAGCATATCGCCTTCGCGGGCGTTGATATTATTGAGGTTGACGCCCACGCCCGTTTCGCTGGAAACCAGCCGGATGCGGTTGGCGTACATTCCGCCGAGCGCGCCGGTATCGATGGCGACATGCGGGGCATTGCCCTGACCGGCAACTGGCGTGACGTTGCCGCGCGCATCGACGCGGTTGGCCCCGGCGATCACGGTCAGATCTTGGGCGCTGAGTTTGGCGTTAATTTCCGTGGCGCGGGAAATCAGCGAGAAATAGCCAGTCTGGCTGGCGTCGAGCCCTTTGCCTTCGACGGTGATTGCGCCCTGCGTGACGTCAATGGACTGAAGGTTGCCGTCGGCACCCATAACCGGTTTGCCGGTGGTCAGCGTGGCATTGGGCGTATTAATAAATCCGCAGCCGTTACAGGTGATCCCGTACGGGTTGGCGACCATCACGCTGGCGTTTTTGCCCGCGACTTCCATGTAGCCGTTGAGCTGCGAGCGGTTCGCCGAGGTGACTTCGTTGATGATGGCTTTGGCTTCGTTACCGGCTTTCAGGTTGGGATTGTTCTGAATCAAACCGCCGAGCTGGCTTTGGGTCAGGCGGTCCGTGCTGTTATTGAGAATTAACCCTTCGCTGCCCACGTTGAAATTCTGGTACTGGTTATGCGAAACGCCCGCCTGATTAGGCGTGGCGATGTTAACAACCGGCACGCTGTTGGCGGCCTGATCGACCTGCGTCGCCCCGGTTGCCGCCTGTACACCAGCGGCCAGCGCGGGCATTACCGGCTGGAAAACAAGCAGCGAACTGAGCGCATAAGTGGTCAGGCGACGCCACGCAGAAACGGGCGGTAACGTAGAGTTTTTCACGGTCGATATCCTTATCGGAGTTACAGCACGAAGTTCAGGCGGTAATAAACGGCAACGCGGTCAGGGGCTAAATCACCCGGATAACGCAGGGGCCAGCCGACGGTAAACTGGCTGGAAAAATAACGTGCGCTGCTGTTCAGCCCGACCGCACCACCCCACAGCGTGCCCGCTGCATTGATGTCGTGGTTATCGTGATGCAGGTAGCCGCCGTCAATGGCGGCCACGGCGGTGATTTGCCCGAACAGCGGCGCGGTGAACAGCGCGGTATTGAGTTCATTGCGCCAGTAACCGCCGTTATCGCCAGACAGGTATTGTTCTTTGAAGCCGCGCACCGAGCTTTCGCCGCCGAGGGTCAGCCGTTCGCTGCCGTACAGACGGTCGCCGGTCCACTGCCCGTAGGCGCTGGAAAGAAAGGTGATTTTCTGACTGACCGGCCGGTAGAAACTGCCGGAAACCGACCATTTGGAGAATTCTGCTTTGGGCGCATCCGCGGGTTTATGCTGATCGTCTTCCGCCCCTAACCACGGCACGCCGCGCGAGAAGGTCGGGTTGAGCGTCGACAGGCCGCCGAAAACTTTCTGGCTGTGATTAATCCCGACATTCACGTTGCTGAGTTTGCGGCTGCTGCTGGCAAGCGGTGCATCGTTAAGATAATTGCGCGCCATGTTGTTGCTGATGCCCAGCAAAACGCCGGTTTTGATATCGCTGTTACGAAACAGGACGCGGGAAAGATTCACCCGGTGCGTTTGCGAATCGCCGGAAGAGCGCCAGCCAAAGCCACGCGAACTGACCGTGCTGAGATAATCGCTGTAGCTGTAACTGTAATTGAGCAGCCAGTAGCCGTAAGGAACGCTCATTCCCGCCTGTACGCTGCGGGCATCGTGAGAGCTGGAAAAATCACTGCTGCGCGCACCGCTAACAAACCATTGATCCGCCAGACCTAACACATTGCTGGCCGTCAGCGAGCCGTTCATCTGGCCAGTTCCGGTACTTTTCTGGCCGCTGTTATCAAACCCTGCCCCGGCAGTGACTGGGAACTCCGGCGTTGCCGTCAGATTCACCACGGAAAAGCCCGGCTGCTCCGCCGGTAAGATTTCAATCTGCACCGGATTTTGCCGCAGCCGGTTGATTTGCTCCATTCCCTGTTCAATGTCGCGCAGATTAAGAATTTTGCCTTTCAGACTGGGAAATGCCATTGCCAGCATACGGTCATTGCGATGATCTAACTGAATATCCTGAAGCTTTCCTTCCATTACCCGGATATTTAACTGCCCCTGCGAGAGATCTTGCTCCGGCAGGTAGGCGCGGCTGGTGATATAACCCTTCCTGATATACTCATCAGATATTTCCTGCACCAGTTGGGTAATATTCTTAATGCCTAAACACTTTCCAATAAACGGCGCGGTCAGTGCCTCTTTTTCACGTGCAGGCAAATGTTCCGCCCCGGAAACGGTGATAGTAGAAACGGTAAAACAGTGAGCGTCGTTCAGTTCTGCGGGTTTCTGTACGGGCGCGGAGAGCGGCTGGCCCTGTTCGAGATCTTCACGTTGCAGCTGTTCCTGCTGGAGCCGCCCGCGTTGTTGCTGCTCAATCGAATCTCTGTCCGCCGGGCTGAGCGGAGCGGCATGCACAGAAAATCCGGCAAAAACTATTGCCAGAAATGAGAACTTAACATTCACTGTAAATATCCTTATTTACGAATTTATTATTTTAAATTATGAAATGAGATAACCAAACGGCTTTATATCAGGAAGTGATTAATTGTTCAAAGTTGTTTCTGAAAAAAACGCCTAAAAAAGTTTCTGACTGGAAAAGTCTTATTTACGATTCGGATTTTATTTAATGAGCGATATATTAATATTGATAAGTCAATTAAATAAGTTATCAGCATGAGATATTCCGAAATAAGGTGACGACTTTTCCGCACCGGCAGAACCGGCCTCTTTTGCTTTCAATCCTTTCCAAATCAACGCAAAATCTGTCTTCTTGAGCGGTGACAATAAGGGATGCGGGCGTGAATTCAGGTTTGATGGTGTTACACGGAAATCACTCAGAGGCGCTGAGGGATATTCTGGTGTCGTGGATGGCGGCGCATCCGCTGTCTCCGCTGGAAAACGAAGTGATTCTGGTGCAAAGCAACGGGATTAATCAGTGGCTGAAACTGGCGCTGGCGCGCGATGTGTCCGAAGGCGGCTGCGGGATCGCGGCTGCGCTGGATATCAAATTACCGGCGCGCTTTTTCTGGCAGGTTTACCGCGCGGTGCTGGGCAAAGATCAGGTGCCGGATTCGTCGCCGTTTGACCGCCCGCTGCTGACCTGGCGGCTGATCCGTCTGTTGCCGGAATTACTGCCTGAACCGGTTTTTGCTCCGCTGGCGCGTTTCTTAAAAGACGACGGTGATATGCGTAAGCTGCATCAGCTGGCGCAGCGTCTGGCGGATTTGTTCGATCAGTATCAGGTTTATCGCGCCGACTGGCTGGAAGACTGGGGCAACGGGCTGGACGTGCTGCGCACCAGCCGCAAAGGCAGTGAGCCGTTGCCGGAAAACCTGCTGTGGCAGCCGCAATTGTGGCGCGCTTTGCTGGCCGATGTGCCTGAAAGCGAACGGGGGACCAGCCGCGCCGCGCTGCATCAGCGTTTTCTGCAACATGCCCAAACCATTCCTGAAGACGAGCGTCCGGCCGGTCTGCCTGCGCGTCTGATTGTCTTCGGGATCTCTTCGCTGCCGCAGCAATCATTAGAAGTTCTGGCCGTGCTGGGCCGCTGGACGCACATCTTTATGTGTGTGCATAACCCGTGCGAACACGACTGGAGCGATATTATTGCCGATAAAGATCTGCTGCGCGCGGAACGTGCGCGTCAGCGACGTAAACCGGGCATGCCGCAGGTGATTGCCGAAGGCGATTTACACCAGCATGCACATCCGCTGCTGGCGGCGTGGGGCAAGCAGGGGCGCGATTACATCGGCCTGCTCAATGAATATGACAACCACGAATCCTACGCGTCCACGCTCGCGCCGGTGATCCCGCGCATTGACCTGTTCACCTCCAACGGCGAAGACACTTTATTGCATCAGTTGCAGGAAGATATTCTGCAACTGCGGCCGCTGGCGGAAACGCAGAAAAAATGGCCGGAGATTGATACGCTGAAAGACGAATCCCTGCGTTTTTCGATTACGCACAGTGCCCAGCGAGAAGTGGAAGTGTTGCACGACCGCCTGCTGGCCGCGCTGGCCGCCGATCCGACCCTGAAAGCGCGCGATATCATCGTGATGGTGCCGGACATTAATGGCTATGCGCCGCACATTCAGGCGGTGTTTGGCCTGATGGAACGCAGCGATCCGCGCTATATCCCGTTCACCGTGGCCGATCAGGGGCCGCGTCAGAATAACCCGCTGCTCGGTGCGCTCGAAAGCCTGCTGACGTTGCCGCAGTCGCGTTTTGCCGTCAGCGATTTACTGGATTTACTCGATGTGCCGTCGGTGCGTCAGCGATTTGGCATCGGCGAAGAACAGTTGCCGCTGCTCCACCGCTGGATAAGCGCCGCCAACGTACGCTGGGGGCTGCATGCGGAACAGCGTCAGAGTCTGGAACTGCCGCTATCGCCGGAGCAAAACAGCTGGTTCTTCGGTCTGCAACGAATGCTGCTCGGTTACGCCGTCGGCAGCGGTGACGCCTGGCAGGGCATTGAACCGCTGGACGAAATCGGCGGGCTGGAAGCGGCGCTGATTGGTCCGCTCTCGCATCTTTTAAATTGCCTGGATGAAACCTGGCGTCAGCTGTCTGAACCTGCGCCGCCGCAGGTGTGGGGCGAACGTTTGCAGGCGTTGCTGAGCGGTTATTTTGCCGAAGATGACGGCGACGACGGCTTTATTTTAGTGCGTCTGCATACCGAGCTGGAAACCTGGCTTCAGGCCTGTGAAAGCGTCAATCTTCAGGCCGAATTGCCGCTGTCTGTCGTGCGCGAACACTGGCTGGCGCAGTTCGACCAGTCCGGCCTGACGCAGCCATTCTTTGGCGGTGCCGTTACGTTTGCCACACTGATGCCGATGCGCGCTATTCCGTTCCGCCATGTCTACCTGCTGGGGATGAACGACGGTGATTACCCGCGCAACCGCGTGCCGATGGATTTTGACCTGATGGGGCGTGATTACCGGCCGGGAGACCGTTCGCGCCGTGAGGATGACCGTTATCTGTTCCTCGAAGCATTGCTGTCGGCGCGCGAACGCCTGCATATCAGCTGGGTCGGGCGCAGCATTCACGATAATACGGAACGTCCGCCGTCGGTGCTGGTGGCGCAACTGCGCGACCATCTGGCCGCGGGCTGGAAAGCACAGAACGACAGTGATCTGATTCATGCGCTCACCGCCGAACATCGCCTGCAACCCTTTAACCGCGATTACTTCAGCAAGGGCAGTGAGCTTTTCAGCTACGCCCACGAATGGCGCGCCGGAATGGACGCGGGTATCAGCGCAGATGCGCCGCAGCCATTGCCGCCGGTCGGGCAAGAAGGGGCGCTTACGCTGCGTCAGCTGGCGGATTTTCTGTCCGATCCGGTGCGCAGTTTCTTCCGCCAGCGGCTGAATATTTACTTCGAACTGGAAGATGCGGGAAGTGAAGATCAGGAGCCGTTTGATATCAATGCGCTGGAAAACTGGCGTTTGCAGGACGAACTAATCCGCGCGCAGAAATGGGCGCTGGAGGCCGGAGAGTCGCGTCAGGATATTTTGCGTCAGCAGCTTGAACGCATCGAACGGCGCGGTGAACTGGCACCGGGCGAATTCGCCGCCGTGCTGAGTGAAGATCTCGCCGAGCCGATGGAGACGCTGTTCGCCAGTTATCAGAGCGTGCTTGATGAATGGCCGCAGACGCTGGCGAATGAAGCGCTGAGCGCTGAAACCGCAGGCGTGATTGTCTCGGACTGGCTCGGGGATTTACGTGCGAACGCCAGCGGGGATCGCGCCCGCGTGGTGCTGGAAAGCATTGGCATCATCAAAGACCGCAATTACCGCCTTGACCGTTTGCTTCCTTATTGGGTCGCGCATCTGGCCGCACACCTCGGCGGACAGCCGATGCACAGCATTATTATCAGTAAAAACGGGACGGCAGAATTACCGCCGCTGGAGATTGCCGACGCGCAGGCGCTCTGGGAGCAACTGATCGAAACCTGGCAACAGGGACAATTAAGGCCGTTGCCGCTGGCGGTCAAAACGGCCTTTGTCTGGCTGAAAAAAGACGGCACCGCGCAAAGCCTGCCGGACAGCGATGCCGGGCTTGCGGCCCGCGACGCCTATGAAAATCACGATCCCGCCAATATGAAATTTGGTGAACGCGACAGCAATCCGTATCTGGCACGCGCGTGGCCGGATTTCGCCACGCTGTGGTCCGGCGGCGAATTCGCCGAACTCGCGGATAAACTGCTGGCACCGCTGAAAAATCATCTTTCCCGCAGCAGCAAAAAAGGAGCGAAAGAATGAAGGAACGCATTTTTCCCTCTGCGCTGAATGTACTGAATTTCCCGCTGACAGGCAGCCGCCTGATTGAGGCCAGCGCAGGGACGGGTAAGACCTTCACCATCGCCGCACTGTATGTGCGGCTGGTGCTTGGTCACGGTGGCGGGAACGCGTTCGGCCGCCCGCTGACACCGCCAGAAATTTTGGTGGTGACGTTTACTGATGCCGCGACCAAAGAGCTGCGCGACAGGATCCGCGAACGCTTGTCCAGAGCGGCGGCGTGCTTTCTGGAGGATCCGGACCAACCGTCGGCAGGCGACGAATTTTTGCTGAATCTGCGTGCGGAATATCCGCCGGAAGAGTGGGCGGGATGCGCGCGTAAGCTGCAACTGGCGGCGGAATGGATGGATGAATCAGCGGTCTCCACCATTCACGGCTGGTGTAACCGCATGCTCGGTGAACATGCTTTTGACAGCGACAGCCTGTTTACCCAGACGCTGGAAACTGACCAGACCGAACTGCTGATGAACGTGGTGCGCGATTACTGGCGCAGCTTCTATTTTTCCCTATCGGAACCTGACATCAGGACGCTGCGCGCGTGGTGGCGTTCGCCGGAAGACCTGCACAAGAATGTCTCTCCGCTGCTGGAATACGCTGAGATGCTGGGTACCGACGAAACCCCTGCTGTCATTTTTGAGACAGTGAAGCAGCAAAAAGCCGCAGAGCTGAGCGAGCTGAAAGCGGGCTGGGTGCAATGGATAAAGGAGTTGAAAATCCTCTTAGATGATGCGTCTGCTAAAAAATTGTTAAATGGGACCAAACTCCGGCCTGCCTATTATGATCCATGGTTCGACAAGCTCCATAGTTGGGCTACTTCAGATGAAATTAAACCTGAGTTAAATAGAGGCTGGGAGCGGTTAACTAATGCGGGTCTTAAAGATGCGTGGAAGGGCGAACCGCCTGCGCATCCGGCGCTGACGGCAATGGAAACGCTGAAAGCGCGTCTGGAAACGTTGCCCGATGCCCGCAGCGGCCTGCTGCAACATGCCTGCCGCTGGATTGAAAACCGTTTTGACGTCGAACAGAAAAAACGGGCGCAGATGGGCTTCAACGATTTGCTGACCCGCCTTGACGCCGCGCTGCGCAGCGATAACGGCGAACGGCTGGCGGAGATTATCCGCACGCAATTCCCGGTGGCGATGATCGACGAATTTCAGGATACCGATCCGCTGCAATACCGGATTTTCGACACCGTTTACCGTGTGGCCGAAAACGCGCCGGAGCAGGGGCTGATCCTGATCGGCGACCCGAAACAGGCGATTTATGCCTTCCGCGGTGCCGACATTTATACTTATCTGCGCGCCCGTCGTGACACCGGTGGACGTCACTACACGCTGGCGACTAACTTCCGTTCTACCCGTGCGATGGTGGCATCAGTTAACAGCGTATTTTCGCTGGCCGAAGACCGTACTGCCGGAGAAGGTGCATTCCTGTTCCGCCGTGGCGATGAAAATCAGGTGCCGTTCCTGCCGGTGGACGCTCAGGGACGCAAAGAAACCTGGGAGATTGACGGAAAAGAAGCCGCGGCCATGGCGTTGTGGTATCCGGAAAATCAGACCGACGCGCTGCCGAAAACGCAATACGCCCAGCTGATGGCCGAAGGCTGCGCGACGGAAATTGTCCGTTTGCTGCGCCTCGGGCAGCAGGGCGTGGCCGGTTTCAGCCAGCCGGAAAAACCGTTTAAACCGGTCGAGCCGGGAGACATTGCCGTGCTGGTGAATACCGGGCGGGAAGCGACGGCGATCCGCACGGCACTGTCCAAACGCGGCGTGCGCAGTGTGTACCTTTCTGACAAAGAATCCATTTTTCAAAGTGCGCAGGCGGGCGAATTGCAGTTCTGGCTGGCGGCCTGCGCCGCACCGGAAAACGATCGTCTTCTGCGCGCCGCGCTGGGCACGCCTTCGCTGCATTTGAGCTGGGAAGCGCTGGATCGCCTGAATCAGGATGAAAACGAGTGGGAACGCTACGTTCAGCAGTTCCAGCAACTGCGTCTGTGCTGGCGCAAACAGGGCATTTTGCCAATGCTGCGGCGTCTGATGTGGGAGTTTGACGTACCGCGTCATCTGCTCGCGCACGGCGACGAAAGGGCGCTGACCGATTTGCTGCACCTTTCCGAATTGCTGCAACAGGCCAGCGTGCAGCTTGATGGCGAACATGCACTGATCCGCTGGCTGGCGGAGCAGTGTCAGGATGAAAATCAGGGCGGCGATGCGCGCAAGCTGCGTCTGGAAAGTGACGCAGCGCTGGTGAAAGTGGTTACCGTACATAAATCCAAAGGGCTGGAATATCCGCTGGTGTTCCTGCCGTTTGCCTGCGCATTCCGTGCGGTGAAAAAACAGGATTCGCCGCTGAAATGGCATACGCCGGAAGGTGAACTTGAAATTGCGCTGAGCGCCACGGAAGAGCTGCGCGAGCTGGCAGACCGCGAACGTCTGGGCGAGGATCTGCGTAAATTCTACGTGGCGCTGACCCGCTCGCGTTTCGCGCTGTGGCTCGGCATGGCGCCGCTGAAAGAGTTTGAGAAAAGCGCGCCGGGTTACCTTTTTCACGGCGGCGAACCGGTTGAGGCTGAAGAGTTGCCCGCCTGTTTGCAGGCGCTGGAAACGGAAAATATTCAGGCGTGGCCGCTGCCGGTGCCGGTCGGCGTGGTGTACCGCAGCGAGCAGGCGTTGCCGGAGCTCGGGCCGCGTCCGCCGTTGCGCACGCACAAAGGCCCGCGCTGGTGGGTATCGAGTTTTTCTGGCCTGCAAATCGCGCCGGCCGGTACTTATATTGTGCCGGAAGCGCTGAACCGTGAACCGCCGGTTGAAATCGAAAGTGCCGCGCAGGACAGCTTTTTAGAAGATAAAAAGTCAGAGAACAAAGAGCCTGCCGACGGGCTTTTGCAGCCGATGACCGGTGAGAATTTATATGCTTTCCCGCGCGGGCCTGCGCCGGGTAATTTCCTGCACGGTTTGCTGGAATGGGCGGGCGATGAAGGTTTTGCCGCACTGGCGGAAAACCCGGAGCGAATCGCCGATCAGGTGGCGCGGCGCTGTAATACGCGTGGCTGGGAGCAGTGGATTGTTCCGCTGACCGGCTGGCTGACCGCGTTGCTGACACAGCCGCTGGCGTTGCCGGGCGGAGAGAGTTTCACGCTGGCCGCACTGCCGCCATATCAGGTGGAAATGGAGTTCTGGTTCTCGCTATCGCAGGTGTCCACGCGGCGTCTTGATACTGTCGTTCAGCACTTCACACTTGAGGGCGCAGAGCGCGCACCGCTGCTGGCGGAAGAGCTTAACGGCATGCTGAAAGGTTTTATCGATCTGGTATTTGAGCACAACGGGCGTTATTACGTGCTGGATTACAAATCCAACTGGCTTGGCGATGATGCCACCGGTTATGACCAGACGGCCATGACGCAGTCGATGCGGGATCACCGTTACGATTTGCAGTTCACGCTCTATTTGTTTGCGCTGCATCGTTTGCTGAAATCCCGTTTGCCGGATTACGACTACGATCGCCATATCGGCGGTGCGGTGTATTTATTCCTGCGCGGCAGCCACGCGCCGGGCAACGGGGTCTGCGTCCAGCGGCCGGATAAAGCATTAATGGAAGAACTCGACGTTCTTTTCAGCCGCACTGAGGAACGCGCATGAAAATCAACAGCCGTGAAGATATTTTAAAACTGCTGGCCAGCTGGGTTGAGTGCGGCTGGCTGCGTGAACTGGATCGCGCGCTGGTGACGTTTCTGGCAAAGGAAGTGCCGGATGCACACCCGCTTTTATTACTGGCGACGGCGCTGACCAGCTACCAGCTGGGGCGCGGCCATGTGTGTCTGGATTTACAGGCCACGCTGGCGGACAGCGCGTTTTCGCTCTCGCTTCCGCCCGATGGCGATCACTCCGATGGCGCGATTTCCCGTCCGTCGGCGGTGCTTGACGATCTGAGCCTGGAAGAGTGGATGGCGGCGCTGGTGAACCCGCAACTGGTGGGCAGCGGCGATGGCAATTCGCCGCTGGTGCTCGCCGGACATCGCCTGTATCTGCGGCGTTACTGGCAGTACGAGCAGAATGTGCGCGAGGCCGTTGAACAACGCCTGAGCTGCACACAGCTGAATGCGCTGCCTACTGAATCGCTGCGCATGTCACTCGATGCCCTGTTCCCGCAGGCCGGAAATGCAGGGCAGGTGAACTGGCAGAAACTGGCATGCGGGCTGGCGGCGGGGAGTGCGTTCAGCATTATTACCGGCGGCCCCGGCACCGGGAAAACCACCACGGTTGTGCGTCTGCTGGCGTTATTGCAGGCGCTGGCGCTGGAAGAGAACGGCCAGCCGCTGCGTATCCGGCTGGCTGCGCCGACCGGTAAAGCGGCGGCACGTCTGAACGAATCGGTGGCCGGCGCGGTTTCCCGGTTAGATCTGCACGCGCTGAACAACGGCGATGCGGTGCGCGACAGCATTAATACCGACGTGGTGACGCTTCACCGTCTGCTCGGCAGCAGACCGGATACCCGGCATTTCCGGCATCATGCGGGTAATCCGCTGATGCTCGACGTGCTGGTGGTGGACGAAGCGTCGATGGTCGATCTGGAAATGATGGCAGCACTGCTGGCCGCACTGCCGCAGAATGCGCGCCTGATCCTGCTCGGCGATAAAGATCAGCTGGCCTCGGTGGAAGCCGGTGCGCTGCTCAGCGAGTTATGTCAGCGCGCCGGCAGCGGGCACTATCTGCCACAAACTCGTGACTGGCTGCAAAGCGTGACGGGGGAAAAAATCCCGGATGCGCTGGTCGATCCGGCGGGAACGGCGATGGATCAGGCCGTGGTGATGCTGCGCCACAGCTACCGTTTTGATGCGCAAAGCGGCATCGGACAGCTGGCGGAAGCGGTCAACGACGGCGATGTCAAAGCGCTGAAACGGGTCTGGAAACAGGGCTATGCCGATCTTGCTCAGCTTACGCTTAACGCGGATGACGATACCGAACTGCGTGACTGGGTCATTAACGGCGCGGCGGGGAGGTTTCCGGCTGCACAAAGTCGCAAAGGCGTCGAGCCGCCAGTCGGTTATCGCCATTATCTGAACGTGATGACAGATGAACGTCCGGCCGATGATGCGCCGCCGGAAGCGTTCAGCGCCTGGGCGGCGAAAGTGCTGCTGGCGTACAGTCAGTTTCAGCTGTTGTGCGCTTTGCGTGGCGGACGCTGGGGCGTGGAAGGGCTGAACCTGCGGATCGCGGAAATTCTGTATAAAGACGGGCTGCTGAAAGCATCGGTCGGTTGGTTCCCGGGGCGTCCGGTGCTGGTGACGCGCAACGATTACAGCCAGCGGCTGATGAACGGCGATATCGGTATCACGCTGGAAATTCCTCACCGGCTGGTGGATGGTTCCGTGGTGCCGGTGCTGCGCGTGGCATTTTTGACCGGCGACGGCACTCAGGATATCCGCTGGGTGATGCCGGGGCGGTTGCAGGCAGTCGAAACGGTGTTTGCCATGACAGTGCATAAATCGCAGGGTTCTGAATTTACCCATACGGCGCTGCTGCTGCCGGACAATCTCAGCCCGATCCTGACACGCGAGCTGATTTACACCGGTATTACCCGTGCGCGTCATTGGTTCAGTCTGGGATGTGTGGGGGGAATTAACGCGGTGCTGCCGGAAGCCGTTCAGCGCAGGGTGCTGCGCGCCAGCGGGCTGATTAATTAAAACTCGTATTCGTGCATTTTTGCCGGTTTACGCAGCGGGCGGGCTTTCGGGCCCGCGACTTTCGTGGCTTTATGCGGATCGCCCGCAACAAACTCCAGCGTCGGCGAGTAGTAAAAAGGCAGCCAGCCGCCGTAGCCATTCTCCCACTCCCAG
Source organism: Rahnella sp. ChDrAdgB13 (assembly GCF_017655185.1). Lineage (NCBI taxonomy): Bacteria > Pseudomonadati > Pseudomonadota > Gammaproteobacteria > Enterobacterales > Yersiniaceae > Rahnella > Rahnella sp. ChDrAdgB13. The sequence continues at coordinate 22,139 of NZ_JAEMGT010000018.1, forward strand.
CGAACCGGGCAGGGCCACAGAATGTCTTCGAACATAATGTAATAGGTCCATCGCCCGTGCGGACGACGCGGTTTGCGGTTATTCATAAGCAGACGGTCAGGCTCTTAAACATCACGGGGTATATTTTCGCCTGCACGGCATCAGGTTTCAAGCCCGCTGGCCGATTTGTTGATTATTTAATCAGCAAGACGTGACCAACAGACGTTCAGTACCGCAGCGGTTAGCCTGAATCAGGGCAAGATATTTGGGCAGGAAGGGCGGAGTGAAAACTGAAATACGGAATAAAGTCAGGGGCGGCGCATTTCTTCCAGAAAGATGAAGAACTGGCTGATCCGCAGGCTGATACTGCCGATATCAAACAAAACCATTCCCCAGACGATCATGATCAGGACTAACAGAACTTCTGCCAGACGGAACATGCCGCGTTACCTCCTTGTATTCACACGGGAAATAACTTAACTCAAATTGATAGTGTGGACAACCCGTCCGGGGAGATTATCCCCAGATCATGGCGGCCCAGCGGAGGAGCATCAGCGCACCACAGATGCAAAGAAGCACCACCACCATTTTCCAGTGTTTGGCCATCATCCGTTTTGTCACCATTTTTCCTCCCTGTTTTGGGGGGCATTTAGCCCGCCATATGCTGATCGACATAGTGAACAACATGTTCTTTGAGTTCTGGCACCGTCTGATCGGCGAGCCATTCGAAGGCCATCAGCAGCAGGGCTGCTGTGGCCAGAACGGTTAAGAACAAACCCGCTTTTTTACGCGCTTCCATGGATCTCATTATTTCTAATTTGCCTGTTTTTTACTCTACCAGAACAGGCCGGGATCCGGGAAGAATTCAGGCGTCTGGTTCGGGAAAGGTTTAAGAAATTATACCTTTTGTGCCTTTCCGAAACTTTGATCCTGCGCCTGATGCGCGTGAGAATGCCGCGGGCCGGGCCTGAAGCCCTGTTTTCTGGCACACCAGGCAATCAGTAAACCGGCGACCAGCAGAATCTGCATTACCCACGGGAAGACACCAATCCCGGCGGTTTCCAGCAGTATTCCGCCGGACAAACTGCCGCCCGCAATGGCCAGATTCCAGGCCACCACGACCATCGATTGCGCCATGTCTGCGTGTTCACCTGTGGCATCGGCAATCGCTGTTTGCAGTAACGTCGCCGCGCCGCCGAACGTCAGCCCCCACACCGCAACACACAGCGTCACGATGAGCGCGGAGTGGCTGCTGAGCGCCAGCACCAGTGAGATCACCGCAAACAGCGCCAGGCTGGTGAGCAATGTCTGGCGCAGACGTTTATCCACCAGCATGCCGGTCAGCCCGATTCCCGCCAGTGCGCCAATGCCAAACACCAGCAGGATTTGATCCGCATGACCGGCCAGACCGGAGAGCCGAAGGAACGGCACGATGTAGGTATAAAGCAGGTTGTGGGTCAGCATCCACAGCAGGATCACCGCCAGAATGCTGCGCACGCCCGGCATCTGAATGACCTGTCGCAGCGACTGTCGCTCTCCGGCTTCCTGACCGGGATAATCCGGCACCTTGCGCAGCACCCAGACCACCAGCAGTAACGTCATCGCAGACATCACTCCGAAGGCCATCCGCCAGCCGAGCAGCGTACCCATCCAGGTTCCCAGCGGCACGCCAACCGACAGTGCCACCGGCGTGCCCACCATGGCGACTGACAGCGCGCGCCCCTGCTGATGTGCGGGTACCATGCGACGCGCGTAGCTGGCCAGTAATCCCCACGCCAGTCCGGCGGCGGCACCGGCCATCCAGCGGGCAAACAGCGTCAGGGCAAAATTCGTTGAGAACGTGGTCAGCGTGTTGAAAATCAGGAAACCGGCGATGGCCGTCAGCAGCGCCGTGCGGCGGTTCCAGCCCCGCGTCAGGGCAACCAGCGGCAGCACGGCCATCAGGGAACCGGCGGCATACGCGGTAATCATCTGACCTGCCATGGCCTGCGACACGTCAAGGCCATCGGCAATTTGCGGCAGTAATCCTGCGGGCAGCGTTTCCGTCATGATGGCAATAAAACCGGTCAGCGCCATCGCCAGCAAGGCGGAGAGCGGAAGCGGCGTCTTTTTCGGTGTCTGATTCATGACTTCACTCCATATACCGCATCGCGTAATTCATTTACAAAAGCACCCGACATCCCTTCGTACAATGTGTTGGTGAAGGCGACAACGCTCAGCCCGGCGGCGCGATCGACAAACCAGGAATGACCGTAAGCGCCGCCCCAGCGCCAGGTGCCGGAGGATTCCGGCGACGCAGCTGCCTGCGGATCGCGCAGGACGGAAAAGCCCAGTCCGAAACCGGTGCCCGGCATGTCCGGCAGTTCAAGGCCGCCGGTCTGGTCGCGACCCATTTCATCCACCTGCACCGGTGTCAGTAACGGGTATCCACCCTGACGAAGCATTTCCAGCATTTTCATCACGTCGTGCGCGCCGCTGATCATTCCGGCTCCGGCAGACGGGAAAGCCTTTGCATCCAGCGCCCTGAGAGGCGAATACGCGATGCCCACGGTGTCTTCGAAGGCGGCGACCTTTTCGCCTTCCTGCAAGCGGTGAGGCACGGGGGAATCGCTGACATACGGCGTCGCCAGTCGCGCCGGATTGGCGGTATAAAACGCGGTGTCGTTCATGTCCAGCGGGCCGGTCAGCAGGTTTTTCACCACGTCGCCGAGCGGTTGCTGACAAACCTGTTCAAGCATTGCACCAAGCACGTCTACAGCAAGGGAATATCCCCATGAGGTGCCCGGCGCATACAGTAAAGGGACAGCGGCCAGACGACGCAGGTTTTCCTCCAGCGAAATCCCGCTGTTATCCATGCCGTCAGAAACACCGGCAAGTGCATACGGACCCTGCTCATCAGGCTCGAAAAAGCGGTAACTCAGGCCGGCTGTATGGCTTAATAAATTTCGCACGGTGATCTGCGCGGGCTGGCCACCGGCAAGGGAAGGGGAAAATTCCGGCAGCCATGTCTGAATATTGTCATCGAGCGCCAGTTTACCTTGTGAAACTAAGATCATCGCGACGGTTGATACGATGGGTTTGCTGACTGACGCCAGACGGAACAGCGTATTTTCTGTCATTGGCCGCCCGGCCTCGCGGTCAGCCAGCCCGGCGGCGTGGTGATAAATCAGCTCGCCTTGTTTAGCGACCAGCACAACGGCACCCACAAGGCGTTGTGAGGCGATCGCCGTTTCAATGACGAGGTCGAGGCGGGATTTCAGCGTGGAGGAATTCATGGTGTTATCTCAGTTTCTGAATGTGTTAAATCACGATAGAGAACTCCTCAGTACGGAAAAAGTAGGGTAGATTTCCAGAATATACGGACACAAATGTCCGCAATGAGAGGTGGCAGTGGAAAGTCTGAGCAGCCTGAATGTGTTTGTACACGTCGCGGAAACCCGCAGTTTTGTTGCGGCCGGTCGCCTGCTGGGCGTTTCCGCCTCGGCGGTGGGCAAAACTATTGCGCGCATGGAAGCCAAGCTGAATGTTCGCTTGTTTCACCGCAACACCCGCAGCGTGACGCTGACGGCAGAGGGCGCGCTGTTTCTCGAGCGCAGCCGCCGGATTGTTGCTGAACTGGAAGCGGCGGAAAGCGAGTTGTTGCAGCTTTCCGAATCCCCGCGTGGTCGTTTGCGGCTGAGCCTGCCGCAGGTCAGCACGCTGCTGTTGCCAGTGCTGGGCGAATTTATGCGGCGTTACCCGGATATCGAACTGGATCTTGATTTCACCGATCGCATTGTGGGTGTGGTGGACGAAGGGTTTGACGCCGTGGTGCGCACCGGTCAGATGGCGGATTCGCGCCTGTCAATGCGTAAACTGGGGACGTTTCGCCATTTACTGGTGGGTTCACCGGCGTATTTCAAAGAGTATGGCGTTCCGGTTTCGCCGCCCGATTTGCTGAACCACCGGTGCCTGCATTTTCGTTTCCCAAACAGCGGAAAGCTGGAAACCTGGCCGCTTTCCGGATATCAGGATCTGGCTCTTCCGGTTTCGATGGTTTGTAATAATATCGAGACGCGCCAGTGTTTTGCGTTGCAGGGCCTGGGCATTACGTGTCTGCCGGATTTCAGTATCCGCAAAGAGCTGGCAAAGGGGCAACTGGTCACCGTGCTCAATGAGTATGTCAGCCGCAGCGCCGACTTTTTCATTCTCTGGCCGTCGGGTAGGTATATGACGCCGAAACTGCGGGTGCTGATCGACTTTCTCAGCGAGCGGGTTTTCCCTGAAATCCCGGAACTGGCTTTACTCTGTCCTAATTAACCGTGTCTGTAATGTAGGGAGTTTTTTGATGAACAACGCTGTTGTAATTGAACGTTTTTCTGCCGCTGACCAGCGCGGCGTGGTAGAGGTGATTTTGCCTATTCAGAATCAGGAGTTTGGTATACCGATCACTGAACACCAGCAGCCAGATCTGAGCGATATTCCGCAGTTTTATCAGCAAGGTTCCGGCGATTTTTGGGTGGCCAAAAGTTGCGGAAAAGTGGTGGGTACGCTGGGGCTGAAGGATATCGGTAATGCGCAGGCGGCGTTGCGCAAAATGTTTGTCAGTGCGCCCTACCGTGGTCGGGAATTTGGGGTGGCTGCATTGCTGCTGAATACGTTGTTGCAACACGCGCAGTCTGAAAACGTCAGGGACATTTTTCTGGGTACAACCGACAAGTTTCTGGCGGCGCATCGCTTTTACGAAAAAAACGGATTTGAGGAAGTGACAGTACCTGAACTGCCGCAAGCTTTCCCACGGATGGCTGTAGACAGCAAGTTCTATAAGCTAACTTTCTGATTGTAAAAGTTGTCACTAAGCTGTCGTGTAGATGTCAGGTTGCTGACGTGTTGATTGCCGGTCACGTATTGCATGCTGTTTCTGTGTTCAACATTCACGTAAAGGTAAGAATATGAATCAGAGCAAAATCAGACAACTCAGGATCTCCCGCGCGTGGTCGCAGGAACAGCTGGCAGAACTTTCTTCACTCAGCGTGCGCACCGTTCAGCGTATCGAAAACGGCGAACAGGCGAGCCTTGAAACGCTCGGTGCGATTGCGGCAGCGTTTGATATCAAGGTTTCAGAACTGACAGAAAACGATCCGCAATTTGGGGCGACGCCCGAACAGGCGCTGGACGGTCAAATCGAAAAAGCCAGAAAGCAGGTTGAGGAAGAAAGCGGGTTTTACCGTTCGGTGGTCTTCTGGGCGGTGATCAATATCGGTTTGTTTGCGATTAACCATTACACCTCGCCTGATACCCTCTGGTTCGTCTGGCCGCTGTGTATCTGGGGCGGCATTTTGGTGATCCGCGGACTGGGGATTTTTGTGTTCCGCGGCTCCGTCGAACGCTGGCAAAAAGCGCGTTTACAGAAACTGATCCGCAAGCCGTGATGTGCGGGCGTCATAATTAGGACAGAGTGCTGCCTGCAAATTCAAAGAAGACCGCCCTGACTGAGACATATCAAATTTCCGGCTGAACATGCTGCTATCCTCTGTAGTATTCATGGTTATCAGCTCAACGGACAGAGAATGGATCAGCCCCGGCGGTTTGCATTTACTCTTAAAAGACTGATATTGCTTCTGGCTCTGGTGAGTACGCTCATCATTTTGCTCAGCAGCTATCTGGCTATTTTTCAGGTCGAGAGAAAACTTCTTATCGATTCCTCGCTGCGCGCCAGTCAGTCCTACGCGGCGCGACTGTCCCTGACGGCCGATCTTTTCTTCAATGCGGCGCAAAAACAGCTGGCCTTCAGCGCCGGTTTGCTGGGCGAAGAGTTCGATAATCTTTATGCCGTCGCCGAAGAAGCGGACCGTTTGCAGATCCAGAGCAAGCGCTACAGTTCTGTTCTGGTGGTGGACAAATCCGGCGTGGTTCGCGCGGCGTCGAGAAACTCCGCCAATATGACCGGTCTCAGGCTGGTGTCAGACGCCAACACGCAGGCGCTGACCACGCAAAATCCGGTGATCAGTTCCCCTTTCCGCACCGCACAAAATAATCACATTATTGCCATGTCAGTACCCATCCGTAATACGCGGGGAAAGTATCTCGGCTATCTGGTGGCGGAAATTACCCTGCAACAGGGCGGCATTATTGATTCGCTGATCAACGCCCGCAATTACCGCAAGGACGCGTATATCTACGTGATCGACAACGAAGGCGACGTGTTGTACCGCGCCGCTGACGGCTGGACGGAAAGTACGCCTCAGGGAAACGTGAACAAAGCGCTGCTCGAAGGCCGCGATCAGGGTTTCCTGCACATGAAAAATTTGCAGGGCGAAGATTCTCTGGCCGGGTTCTCCACGATGGAAATCTCAGGCTGGACGGTGCTGGTGCTGCATCCGGCGCGGGCTGACGTCGTGCTGCTGTATCAGGTGATGTTGCAGGTTCTGATTTATACGCTGCCATTTGTCATTCTGGTGTTTATCGTGATCTGGCTGCTGGCGCGCTACATTTCCCGCCCGCTGCGCCAGCTCGCGTCGAAAGCCGACACCATGGATTCACAAGATGTGTCGGCAGAAATTCAGCAGATTAACGCCTGGTATTATGAAGCGTCGAAGCTGAAAAGCGTGATGTTGCAGGGCATCCGCCTGTTACATCAGCGCATTGAGAAGCTCAGTACGCAGGCGCATACCGACCCGATGACCGGCCTGCTGAACCGGCGCGGGTTGTATGAACAGGTGGATAAGTTGCTCGGCGAGGAGTCGCAGATCGGGGTGATCACCCTCGATATCGATCACTTTAAGGTGATCAACGATACGTTCGGGCATGACGTGGGAGACGCAGTGATTACGCAGCTTTCGCGTCTTATTTTGGGAAACTCGCGCGATGACGATTTGCTGTGTCGCATGGGCGGGGAAGAGTTTCTATTGCTGCTGCCGGGCACCTCACTGACGCGGGCGGTTCAGCTGGCGGAACGGTTGCGACGTCAGGTCGCCGGGCAGAATTTTGAAGGTGCAGGAAACGTGACGATTTCGCTGGGCGTAACCCATTTTAATCCCGCAAAAGTGAACATCGACAGCGCGCTGAAATCGGCAGACAAGGCTTTGTATCAGGCGAAAAATGACGGGCGGAACCGCGTGGTGAGCCGTTAATGCGTTGAAGGGAGTTATCGTAAGGTTACTGTAAAAAGGCCCGGTTTTTGACCTGGCCTTTTGTATTGCGTATCGCTTAGCGGCTGCCGGGCAGCAACGATTCTGCACATTTGAAGACATCTTCACGGAATTTCCGCGAGGCGTCGTCCAGATCGGCCTGATTGGCGACGTCGGCACGGTTAGCTTCCAGCGCCTGATTGACGGCCACGGTAAAGGCATTTTCCTGACTGGCGTTCAGCACGTTGCCCACGCTGCCAAACAGCAGGCGCATGGCGGAAATCTGCACCAGCAGTTCACGGTTTACGCGTTCAAGCTGGTCTACACGTTTCGTCAGGGTTTCGTCGTTCATGGGTGTCTCCTTATTTAATTGCCGCACACCATAGCAAAAGCACCGGCATGAAAAAACCACCTTGCGGCGGCGATGGGGACGTCTTCCGGTTTAACGCACCATTTGCTGCATCTGGCGGCTCAGTTGCATCAGCTGCGCATTCAGCGGCACCAGTTGCTGCTGGATGGCGTTGTATTTATCCAGCTGCTTCTGGTTGGCAAATTGCAGGCGATTGCCGGTAATGGTGACATTTTTCCCCTGGCTTTTGATGAAGTCGGCTTTTGCCACAATCAGGTTGAGCACCTGGGGCAGCAAATCAAAGACTTGTTCGGTGACGGCCGCCGGTTTGCTTATCGTTTTCTCATAGGCCAGGTCGTACACTTTTTTCAGGTCATTCGGCTGCCTGAGCGCCGCGTGCTGCGTGTCGGCCTGCGTTTTGAGCAGCACGATTTTCTCTTTCCAGTTCGCGCTGCTGTCGGCCATTTTTTTCAGGTCGTCGCGTTGATCAAGCAGGTTATTCACACTGTTAACGCCGTTCATTCCGGCAAAAACCGGCACCAGCGAGGAATCCAGCTCGATATTCATCTGATGATGGAAGCCGGTAATGATCGCGTAATCTTTGCTGTAATCGCCAAACTCTTTGGTTTGTGCCTGCGTCAGTTGAGGGACGGCTAAAACCGGCTTGTCCAGAATGCGGGACTGGAGAAAATCCATGAAGGCTTTGCGCTGGGCCGGTTCTTTGTCGCCGCATCCGCTGACCACAAAAATCATCAGCAGCAGCATAAAAGGCATCAAAAATGCGCGGCTAAAGTGTGAGTTCTGCATAAATTCCTTGCTCCGTAAGCTCCGTTATCTGGATCCTAACCTTACTGAGAAAGGCTATTTTTTGCTAGATAGTTGCCGATATCTTCGTTAACGTCTTCGGCAAAGCCATTGATTCAGGGAATGTTTAACGTTGAACGTAAAGCGATTTTCAATTAACCGATCTGCCGTGATGCTGGCTGTGATGATCCTCGCCGGATGTACAACGGGAAAGAAAACCGAAGCGCCTGTGCAGAATCCGCGTGACGTCAAAGCCGATATCGTGCGGCTGATGCCGTCTTCCGCACCGGACAGAAAAGGCTGGGCGACGGACATTACCGCCGCTTTCACCGCGCAGGGTATTCCGGCGACGACGGAAAATATCTGTTCGGTGCTGGCGGTGGCGCAGCAGGAATCGAATTTCAATGCTGATGCGCCGGTACCGGGGCTGGGAAAAATCGCGTGGAAAGAAATCGATCGTCGCGCGGATGCGGTTCATGTGCCGAATTTCCTGGTTCACACCGCGCTGCTGATTAAATCTCCGAACGGAAAGTCCTACAGCGAGCGGCTGGATAACGTAAAAACCGAGAAGCAGCTCAGCGCCATTTTTGATGACTTTATAAACATGGTGCCGATGGGGCAGAAGTTGTTCGGGAATCTGAATCCGGTGCATACCGGCGGGCCGATGCAGGTCAGCATCGCGTTTGCCGAAGAACATGCCAAAGGCTACCCGTACAAAATTGACGGCACAATCCGCAATGAAGTGTTCAGCCGTCGCGGCGGCGTCTATTTCGGCGTGAAGCATCTGCTGGGGTATCCGGCCAGTTATTCCCAGCCGCTGTACCGTTTTGCTGATTTTAATGCCGGGTGGTACGCCAGCCGGAACGCGGCTTTCCAGAGCGCGGTGAGCAAGGTGACGGGAATTCCGCTGGCGCTGGACGGTGATCTGATTAACTACGGCACCGATAAACCGGGCGGCACGGAGCTGGCGGTGAGAACGCTGTCGAAGCGGCTGGACATCAGTCATTCAGCCATACGTAAAGCGCTGGAGAAGGGCGAGCAGCCGGAGTTTGAGGAAACCAACTTGTACAAACAGGTTTATGCGCTGGCGGATAAAACCACCGGTAAGCGTCAACCCCGCGAGTTGTTGCCGGGGATTACGCTCGAAAGCCCGAAAATCACCCGCAAGCTGACCACCGCGTGGTTCGCAAAGCGGGTAGACGGACGCCGCGCGGATTGTATGAAACGCGCATCTGCCGGGTAATCCACTGGGGGAATATTCCTAAAGCCCGCTGATTTTCAGCAGGCTTTAGGTTTTATCATCAGCCTGTAGCCACCGTCAGCGGCGGGTTGCGCGTTATTTCCCAACGAATATAAATTGCGTCAATATAATAGCGATGAAATAAAAGCTTGCTTAATAAATCCCCCTGTGTGTAAATAGCGTCAACGGTTTGTAGTTAAGACCTATTTATGTAAGACATTTTAGTAAAGTAGTTCCTGGTTCAAGTGATATAGCAAATCCTTTCTCCGACGAATTTCCTTCTCTGATGCATCCATAAGTATTTCAAATAAAAACAGACCCCTATTGCCCTATGGCATCATAAAATAAAAACGAAGAAGGTATTTCCTATGTCTACTAAAATGACTGGTTTAGTAAAATGGTTCGACGCTGGTAAAGGTTTCGGTTTCATCAGCCCTGCAGACGGCAGCAAAGACGTGTTTGTTCACTTCTCTGCAATTCAGAGCAATGATTTCAAAACCCTGGACGAAGGTCAGAACGTTGAGTTCACCATCGAACAAGGCCAGAAAGGCCCATCAGCCGGTAACGTTGTCGTTCTGTAATGTCGCCAGATATTGAAAGTAATCACTCTGCAATAGCGAAGATGGGGCAAACCCGGAGCAGCCAGAATAATTAATTCAGTATCGACATGAATAATGACAAAAATAAGCCCTGGCCAACGCCGGGGTTTATTATTTGAAAGCTTCCAGAATTATTTCGGGAGCCACAACAGAAAAGCCGGTTAGCATATTTTATTCATTTAGCCGTTTTTTCTGTTGTGACAAGGCCGTGCTCAGGCCGCGTAATGTTGGAGTGTACGATGAACGCTTACGCCATAATGTGACAGCCGGGAAAGCACCGGCAAATTCCCTTCATCCTTTGGGCTGGCTCTGCGTTGGCTGCCTTCACTCACCCCAGTCACATACTTATTGTATGCTCCCGGGGATTCGCTCCGTTGCCGCCTTGCTCCCACCCAAATGATTTCGGGAATTGGCTACGGTGTCTGTGTTTCAAAATCTAAAAATTTCCTGAAAAAAAGCCAAAAAAAAGCCCGCACACGGCGGGCAAAATAACAGGGTTCTACAGGGGTATTACACAGGGACTTAACACAGGAACATCACACAACATTTGATGGATTTAAGATAACAAACGCTGTGTATGGTTTTGTCATTGTCCGGTAATGTTACTCCAGTAGATGTAAGCCTTATTTGTCTGCGTAATGACCAATGATCTGATCTATTTTGGCGTCAGCCATCGCAATTCCCTTCTGTATCAAAGACTCAGAGCCGATACTCGCCAGCACAATAACCGCAGCAACAATCATTAATCCTTTCCAGGTCATGATTTTCCCTTCCGTTTGTCACAGTGAATGGCAGCATTATGCGGCGATACGCAAAGTATCGCCACCGGGCAGGGCAAAACAATGAAAAGGCGTTAAGCGCCTAAGTGGCCGACGGTGAAGTAAGTGACCAGGCCGACGATGACCAGCAGCGCAATCGCCGCAGCGGTGTAGAGGATGATGCGTTTGGGGCTGTAAAATGCCATAAAAATATCCTTATTTATCCGTGGTGTTCAACGTTGCTGGATTAGAAAAGTTCCATCATCAGTGCCATCACGTAGCCGATTCCTACAGAACCGCCCGCCATGATTAACCAAAATGCTGTTGCCTTCATTTCACACTCCTTGTGCGTGTTGCGGGACAAATCGCCCGAATGATCGATTTCAGGACGTGATTATAACAAACATATAATCCGTATGGATAATTATCCGTTCTAATTTTAGACACTTTACCGGAGTAAGGGTGGCTTTTGTGATCTTATTTCAGATAGTCGCTGCGGGAAGTCAGTTTGCTGTGTGCGCTGGAGTCCAGTGTGGTGGACGGGCGGGAACCGCTTTCGCTGGCTTTGCGGCTAAGTTCAGAAGCCACTTCCTGTGCGCTGGAAGGGTAAGCCACGGCGAAACTGTTCATGGCGGTCATCGCCAGCATAAGACTGAAAAGAGCGAGGGTGGTGCGTTTCATTAACGGGTGTCCGGTCTGTTCACATTTGTTCATAGGATTTTCGTGAATCAGCAACCGGCTTTATATGCTTCACTCATAAGAAACGGGAGCAAATTATGCTCCCGTTCATCATTTATGATGCGTACAGCTGCTGCTTTACACGTGCTGGAGCGTATTATGACCGGCTTCTGATTTATTCGGTAAGCGAATCGTGGCAGAAAGAACCAGTGATACGATCAATAGTGCGGTGATGATGCTAAACGTTACTGCGAAGCCGCCGAACAAAGACGCCACCAGAGAAGCGAAGATGCTGCCGATACCGAAGCCGAGGTAAAGCAGACCGTAGTTTTTGGTCATGTTGTTCAGGCCGAAGAAATCGCTGACCAGTGAAGGATACACGGTGATGGTACCGCCGAAGCTGAAGGCCACACAGGCAACGGAGATGAAGAACATCGTTTCGTTCATGTGGGTGAACAACATCATGCTCATACCGGCCAGGGAAACGATCTGTGCGATGGAGATAACGCGGATACGCTGCATTTTGTCAGACAGAACGCCCAGAACCAGACGGCCGCTCAGGTTAGCAATCGCTATCACGGTCACGGCGTTCGCGGCGGTCAGTGCGTCCAGTTTAACCAAACTCTGGCCGATATCTTTTGCCACACCAATCACGTACAAACCGCTCATGCAGGCTGTCAGGAACATCAGCGCCAGCATCCAGTATTGCGGAGCGCGCACCGCTTCAGCCAGCGTGAAATCACGGCTGTCATTGCTGCTATCGTTCAGGCTGTTTTCTTCGCGGGTCACATCGGCGGTTTGCTGTTTCGGCGCATCTTTCATCATCATCGCACCGACAATCACCATCACCATCGCCACGCCACCCCAAATCATGAAGGTGTTTTGCAGGCCTTCGGTTGCCAGTAAATGCCCGCAAACGAATTTGAATAACAGGCTGCCTAAACCGTAAGCACCGATTGAACAGGCTGAAATCAGGCCTTTACGTTCAGGGAACCATTTTACGCAGTTGGTCAGTGTCAGCAGGTAACCGGCGCCATCCGCCAGGCCGACCAGCACACCGGCGCTGATGTACAACATGATCACGTTGTCAGAATGCGCGGTCAGGAAGAACCCGGCGGCCATCAGTATACCGGCGGCGATAGTCACGGTACGTACACCGAAACGTTCCTGAAGTTTACCGGCGACGGAAGAGGCGAGAGCCAGACACAAGCTCAGGATCCCGAAAGTCAGTGCCACACGGCTGATAGGTTCGCCCAGCTTCTCGGACAACTGGCCGTTGAACAGGCTCCAGGTGTAAACGGAACCCAGAGCAAGCTGAGTAAGAATGGTACCGACCAGTGTCAGCCAGCGGGTACGGTTGGTGTTCTGCATGTCAGATTTGTCACTCATAGCGGGTTCTCCCGAGCGAAGTAGATTCAATTAACTGTCGCTATGATAGTCCTCGTGAATAAACGCAGTTCATTTGCGGCGTGAGATGCATGAGTTGTGGAATGAAATGCATCTCACGAGGCATGAGTCGCCATTTTGGCGTCAAAAACACCCTGAAATTGGACTTAAAACGTGGCTGCAGCCCTTGCGGGGCGCGGGTTTTAGTTGATCTGGATCACTAATCCTTCAATTAACCTTTTCGTGCATTCTCACAAGTTTTGTTACAAACCTTTCGTTGTATCATTTGGTACATAACGTTGTGCTCACGGTCATTTGGTCGTACCCTTCCGGCACTTCCTCTTTTTACTTTCAGTGCTAATTAAATGACTTCTTCAGCGGAACGGGCGCGCGCGTCACATTTTCAACGTGCCCGTATTCTGACGCCATCGCGGATTTTTATTCTCAGCCTGCTGCTGTTACTGGGCGGAATCATGTATTCACTGACGATTGGCCGATATCCGATTTCATTTGCTGAGCTGATTGGTTTTTTCCATGCAGATGCGTCAGCACCGCGATATGGGCTGTTGCACAACATCATTATCGATTCACGCCTGCCGCGCATTCTGGCCGCGGTGCTGGTCGGTGCCGGTTTGTCCGTTTCCGGCGCGGCTTATCAGGCCGTATTCCGCAATCCTCTGGTGTCGCCCGGTTTACTCGGCGTGCTGAGCGGCTGCGCGTTTGGTGCATCGCTCAGCATTGTGTCCGGGCTGAACGGTTTGTGGATCCCCGCGCTGGCTTGTTTGGCCGGTTTACTGGCGGTCGTACTCGGCGTGGCGATTGCCAGCCTGTTTGCTTCACCGTCCATTCTTATGCTGATTCTGGGCGGCATTATCAGTAGTGCGCTGTTCACCGGATTGCTGTCGATCGTCAAATATGTCGCCGATCCGCAGGATCAGTTGCCAACCATTATTTACTGGATGTTGGGCAGTCTGAGTGCGGTAGACAATCATGCGTTGTGGGTGACAGCCCCGGTGCTGGTTATCGCGATTGCGCTGCTGGCGGGGCTCGGACGGGTGCTGGACGTCATGACGCTCAGCGAAGATGAAGCTTACAGCCTCGGTATTCCGGTTCGTTTTTATCGCTACGGCATTATCGTGCTGGCGACGCTGATATCTGCCCTGACTGTCAGCATTGCGGGCATGGTCGGCTGGGTCGGATTGCTGATCCCGCATCTGGCACGGCTGCTGGTAGGTGCGAGTAATGTCTGGCTGTTGCCGGTTTCAGTGTGTCTCGGCGGCTGTTTTTTGCTGTTGTGTGACGGGCTCGCACGCACGCTGGCTCCGGGGGAAATTCCGCTGGGGATCATTACCGAATTACTCGGCGCACTGGCGTTTATTGCTTTGCTGAAATACGTCCGCGGGGGCTGGCTATGATTATCTCCGCCCGCGACCTCTGCTATTCACTGCCTCAGCGCCCGCTGCTCAGCGATATCTCGTTTGATCTTTATGCCGGGGAATGCGTGGCGCTGCTCGGTGCTAACGGTGCCGGGAAAAGCACGCTGCTGAAGCTGCTTTTGCGGCTTTTGTCACCGGAAAGCGGCAGTCTCCGGCTGGCGGGAAAACCGCTGGAGACCATGAAACGCCGCGAAATCGCCCGGCATATCGCTTATGTGCCGCAACATCATCAGCCGCATTTTCCGTTTACCGCCTGGCAGGTCGTGATGCAGGGCCGGTTGCCGGTGAACGGCCTGGCTCGCAGCCCTTCGCCACGGGACATTTCCCGCGTTGAAAATGCGTTTGAAGAGAACGGTATTGCGCATCTGGCTTCGCGGATTTACACCCATCTTTCCGGCGGTGAGCGCCAGCGCGTGCTGATCACCCGCGCATTAGTGCAGGACACGCCGGTGATTTTGCTCGATGAACCGGTGAATGGCCTCGATTATGGCCACCAGCTGCATCTGCTTTCGCAACTTAAGACCCTCGCCTCGCAGGGCTACACGTTGCTGATGATTACCCATCAACCTGAACACGCACTGATGGCCGCCAGCCGGGCATTAGTGCTGCATGAAGGTCGGCTGATAGCCGACGGTGTGCCATCCGATGTCGTGGATAGCGCGCTGATTTCCCGCATTTATCAGGCACAGGTACAACAAATCGACCTGAACAGCGGACATCGTTTTTTTATTCCTTAAGGGATTGATTACAAATGCAAAGAAAAATAAAAGCGCCGTTAGTGGCTGGCGCCTGTGGTCTTCTATTGTCTGCAGGTACTGCGCTGGCAACAGTAACGACCGACACGATGACTGTGAATGGCAATGTGAAAAATGGGGAAACGGCGTCGGGTGACCCTTCGGCCTCAGATTCACAAACCGCGACCGTCGGCGTTCTGGGCAAACGTGATGTGCTGAATACGCCGTACTCCGTGCATTCTGTGCCGGAAAGTATCATTACCCGCCAGCAGGTAAAAAGCGTCAAAGACGTTTATAAATATCTGCCGTCCGTGCAGGGTGACGGCGCCCGCCCGCAGACGCGCGGGATCCAGGGCAGTGTGGTGCAAAACTCTATGATCGACGGCCTGAACGTCGTCTCCACCACAGATTATCCGGCCGAGCAGTTCCAGCAGATTGAAGTGCTGAACGGGCTGGCGGGATCGCTTTACGGCCCGGCAAACCCGGCAGGGATGTTTAACTTCGTTTCCAAACGCCCGGGATATACCACCAAAAACAGCATTACGCTGGGAATGGGCACCGGGATTTCCGGTCTGGGTGCGCTGGATTTAAGCGGTCCGCTTGATGATGGCGAACGTGTTCGTTACCGGCTGAATCTGCTTAACGATCAGGGCGGCAGCTATACCTCCGGCAGCCGCAAGAAACGTCAGCTCGCCAGCCTGGCGCTGGATTTTCAGCTGACGGATCAAACCGTGCTGGAAACCAATTTCAGCTATTACCGTTATGAGGAAAAAGGCTTGCCGGGCACGTTTGCGCTGGCAAGTGGCGTAGCCTTCCCGAAAGCCATGAACCCGACGCAGCGTAACCTGGGGCAAACGTATGCCGGGAATGACAACCACACCAGCACTTACAGCGCTCATCTTAAACATGATTTTGATGGCAACTGGCAGTCTGATATTGGTTTCCTGCATCAGGTGGCTGACCGTCAGTCCACGGCGGTGACCAATACGCTGGTCAACAATAAAGGGGATTACAAAACTACGGTATCCAGCGCCACGGCGACCCGTTTTGTGATCAACAGTTATATGGCGACGTTGAACGGTTCACTGAATACCGGCTGGCTACAGCATGATTTATCTTTCGGTATGCGCGGTTTTGTGTGGAAAAACTATAACCCGATCAACGGTGGTACGGCGACGCTGGGCAGCGGAAACATTAATAATCTGCAAAGTTTCCCTGAACCCGCATATCCGGACTTCTCTAACCGTTATCAGTCTGCAACCAGCACTCAGCAGGCGTTTTCCGTCGGTGATACGCTGACCTTCTCGCCAAAATGGAGCCTGCTGGTGTCGGGCAGCGAAAGTTTCCTCACCTCTGCCAACTACGCCAAAACCCGTCAGCGCACCAGCGATTCGAACGACAGCGGTTTCAGCGGTTCAGCCAGCCTGATGTATAAGCCGGTTGAAAACCTGACGCTCTATACAACCTATGCCGACAGCCTGCAACAGGGCGATACAGCTCCGGCTGGTTCGACCAACGCCGGGCAAATCACCGCGCCTTACCGCAGCAAACAGATTGAAGTCGGCAGCAAACTGCGCGTCGGCAAGACCAATCTGTCGGCGGCGCTGTTCCAGATTGATCGCCCGTTTGCGTACACGCTGGAAGACGGCGAATTCGCCAACGACGGCAATCAGCGTAACCGCGGCCTTGAGCTGATGGCCGACGGCAACGTCAGCCGCGACGTGCATATTTACGGCGGCGTGACGATCCTCGATCCGAAACTGCGCGATACGGCGTCCTCTTCCAGCGATAACAAACAGATCGTCGGGTTATCCCGCGTGACCGCAAACCTGCTGACCGTCTGGAGTGTGCCAGCCGTCGAAGGTCTGGATCTGGATACCAACGTGCATTACGTCGGCAAACGTCCGACAGACAATGCCAACGACAACTGGGTCGGCAGTTACGCCGTCTTTGACGCCGGCAGCAGCTACCGCACGCGTCTGTTCAATACCAACACCACGTTCCGGTTTGACCTGACCAACCTGACTAACCGCCATTACTGGACCAACATCGTGCCGGGCGGCCTGAACGGTTACAGCGGCGCGGGCAATGCGTCCGCACAACTGGGTGCACCGCGTATGGCGCAGGTTTCCATGCAGCTCGAGTTCTGAGGATAAAATGAAATTACCGACACGTTTGATTCTGGCGGGCGCGCTGAGCCTGCTAAGCCTGAGCGGCTACAGCGCCACCCGCGAAGTGACTGATGATGCGGGCCATCAGGTTATTCTGCCCGCGAAAACTGACCGGATCGCCGACGCCTGGTACGCACATCATTCTTTGCTGATGACGCTGGGCGCGGGCGGCAAGATTGTGGCGACGGTCAATCATCCGGAAAGTCAGCCGTGGATGTTCCGCGTTCAGCCTTCGCTGAATCAGGCGTTGTCGGTAAAAGGCACCACGTTTAATGCCGAAAGTTTGCTGGCGGAAAAAGTGGATGTGGTGTTTGTCAGCGCGGGCAACCGGGATGCGGTGGCCTTGCGGCAGGCGGGTTTACCCGTTATCGAAATGAAATTTACCGATTTTGATTCAATGAAACATTCCCTGCGTACAACCGCGCAGGTGCTGGGAACGCCTCAGGCGGCGCAGCGTGCCGGAGATTACATTCATTATCTTGACGACAATCTTCAGGCCATCAGCGCAAAAACGGCAAGTCTGACCCAACAGCAACGCCCGCGAGTGCTGCACATTCAGTCACTTAATCCGCTGAAAGTCGATGGCAGCGATACGCTGATTGACCAGTGGATCCGCGTCGCCGGTGGCCGGAATGCCGCCGAAGGGCTGAAGGGCAACATGCAGCCGGTTTCTGCCGAGCAACTGCTGGCGTGGCAACCGGATGTGATCATTCTGGCGGCCAGCGCCGGGGATATCTCAACCTCCGCTTATGCCAGCCAGTTTGCATTGCTGGACGCAGTGAAAGCGGGGCGTGTGTGGCGAAATCCGGCAGGTGTTTTCCCGTGGGATCGCTACGGTACCGAAACGGCATTACAGATCCAGTGGGTTGCACAAAAACTGCATCCGCAGCTTTTCCCGACGCTGGATATTGTGAAAGCGACGCAGGATTTCTACCGCCGGTTCTTCGATTATCCGCTGACGCCAGGGGAAGCGGAGGAGATTATCGCAGGAGAGTTTTGAGGGCGAAATCAGGCGAGGATATATATTTTTCCTAATGTCATTTTTTCAAGGTTTTCGCCACTGATGCGGGGATACACTTCCGGCGTGCATGAGGACGTATGCATATGGCTGTTGACGAATGTCAACGGGTGATTATACTACAGCCACAGGAGGCCAATGAAGGCGCATCCTAATAAGCATATTCACGCAGCCGTTGAATATGCCATTTCTAAAGGCTGGCATTTTGTCGCTGGCGGCAGCAGTTCACACTGTTTCGGACGGGTTCGTTGCGGTATTCCTGCACATCGCGAACATATGATGAGCATCTGGTCTACCCCGCGAAATCCGGAAAACCATGCCGTGCAAATTATCAGAAGGGTTGATCATTGTTCTCCTGATAAGACATAACACTCAGGCGGGAAACCGCCTTTTTAGCAATTATCCGGACAACGAGGTTTTGTGGCACCTTTTAACTTCACGCTGACGCTTTCAGGCGTTACATCTGATACAGAAAAACTGGAAGATGCGCTCTTTGAGAGCGGCTGCGATGACGCGCTGATTTCTTTCTATGGAACGTCGGTCTATCTGGAATTTGACCGGGAAAGCACTTCATTCGCGAAAGCGCTGCTGACGGCGATCCGGGATATTGAATCTGCGGGCCTGAATGCACGTGTCGAGTCGGTCGATTCGGCGCTGGTCGGGCTCAGCGATATTGCGGAGCTGACCGGGCGGACCCGCCAGTCGGTGGCATTATTGAAAGACGGATCTCGCGGATCCCGTAATTTCCCTAACCCTGTTCAGCGGCTCAAAGGAAACTCACCGCTCTGGCGCTGGAAGAGTGTGGTGGATTGGCTGGTCGCAGAGGGAAGATTACCCGCCGGAGATCATCGTGTGGAAGGTTCCCGCATCCTGGAAAATATCAATCTGGCGCTACAGTTACGTTCTTCTTCTGAGCCCAAACAGGTTAAGCAATTTGCACACCTGCTTGAGCATCAGAATGAAATGACTGATTTGTAATACGTACTTATAAAACTTCTGCATTCAGCGCCGCATTGATTGCCGCCGCGACGCCGGTGGGATTTTCCCACATCATCGAATGACCTGCCTGCGGTACCACGGTGGTATGCACACCATGCTGAGGCAAAATCGCGACATCAGGTTCTGGCAGTGAAAACTCGCCAAACAAAACGGTGGCCGGCATTTCCAGGTTGTAGAGCTGTTCGCGCCACGACGTCGGTTCGCCATTGACCAGCCCGACGGCTTGGCGGTGAATGGCCAGCGGAGACGCCACGCTCATCGATCCCGCCCAGACGGGATCATTGCTGCGCACGGCGACATTAATCAGATGCGCGTGGCCTTTAGCCAGATAGTCTTCTTCTGAATATTCCGCGACTGCGCGGCTGAATATTCCGCCGCCTGCATCGAGATTGGGTTCAGCAACAATCAGGCGCTGAATCAGGTCAGGCCGCTGCGCCGCTACCATGATGGCAATACTGCCGCCCATGCTGTGGCCGATTAAATTGACCTGCGGTACGCCGAGGCTTTCCAGTAATGCGATGACGCACAGCGTATGATCCTGCAGGCTGTAGCTGAAATCCTGCGGTTTATCACTGAAACCGGAACCGGCTAAATCCAGCAGGAACGAACGGCGCGGGCGCAGTGATGCATCGGTCGCGACGCGTGGGAAATCGCAGGATGCCGCGCATCCCAGACCGTGGATAAAGACCAGCGGGACGCCCAGACCTGACAACTCATGGAAACGTAAGACCATTTCCGTTCCGGGTACTTTGAAAGATTTCATCTCAATCCTTTGTTAACTGCTCAAGTGCAATCTGCGGATTATAGGCAGGATTTTTCTGAGCAGCAGTACAAAAAACAAGTAAACGAACAGAGCCATCCGTTTTACTTCGAAGTGTTCACGCATTCATTTATCAGATTTCTGTTTCAGTTAAATTTTGGAATATTCCCGACCGCCTCCGGCGGGGTAATCAGTAGCGATAATCGTCAGCGGATCCTCTGCATGTAGCTTCATATTTGTCTAAAAAAACGCCGTTCATACCGCGTACAGTCCCGAATTTGGCTTAAAGTATTTAGCCCGTGAAAATATCTTTTGCGGGCTCTTTTCATCGGGCAGCCAAGTGATAGCATGGAACTCTTGCTCACTTTATGGATTTATCTGATGGTCAGGTTAGGCGGTTGTGTGGCGGTTGTCTTGGCGCTGGCGTCGTTTTCAGCATCGGCTGTCACGCAGTATCAATGTGTTTTAACGCATCATACGCAGTCGGATGACGGCAATGATGTTTCTGAAGTTGTGAATAAAGATGCGCGTGTTTATGACGCCGGAAATACGTTCAGTTTTTCCCCGGACGGCAGCAAAATGGTGACCAGTCCTGAACTGACGGACATTATCGGTAAAGACAATCAGCCGATGAAAGCCGGTGCGCAGGATAATCTGATGTATATCCATGTAAAAGACAGCTTCGTGGTTGCGACGCAAACCGAAGGTTATGTTTATGGCGACTGCAAGGTCAACACGGCGAAGTGATGCGCGGCATATTTCGCCGGAATAACCTGTCGTTAATAAATAGAAACACTCCTGCCACTTCATTAGCACACTTCTTATAGTCGCCCGTTTCCCGACGGGCTATCCTTGCGCACTTTTCCAGCCCCGAATTTTTCTTTTTTTCGCCCGCTTTAAGAAGCAGACAATAAAGGTATTTGCCCGCTTATGGCCTTACTTAACGACGAAATCCGCGACCATACCGCAGAGTCCGTCCTTTTCGTTCGTCGCGCCGTGATCGCGTTTCTGGTTGTGGCCTTAATGTCTGCCGCTCTGGTCTTCAATCTGTATCATTTGCAGGTCGGAATGCATGATTTTTACCAGACCCGCTCGAATCAGAATGACATCAAAATGCTGCCGATTGCCCCGAGCCGCGGGTTGATCATGGACCGCAATGGCGTGGTGCTGGCGCAAAATATTACGCTTTACCAGATTCAGGTGATCCCCGGAAAAGTGCCGGATCTTAAAGCAACCCTGAATGCACTCAAACCCATTGTCGATCTGACGCAGGACGATCTGGACAGCTTCCATGACGCGATGATTCATGGCCGTCACTTCGCGCAAATACCGTTAAAACTGGCGCTGACCGACGTCGAAGTCGCCCGTTTTTCTGTGAACCAGTTTGATTTCCCCGGTGTTTCAATCAGTACTTATCAGCAGCGTCGTTATCCGTACGGTGCGGAGCTGGCGCATGTCGTCGGTTATGTGTCGAAAATCAACGATAAAGACGCGAAACGCCTCGATGAAGAAGGAATTGCGGAGAACTACGCGGCTGACCACGATATTGGTAAGCAGGGCGTTGAAAAGTATTACGAGAATATTCTGCATGGCCGC
The DNA here is from genome assembly GCF_017655185.1 of Rahnella sp. ChDrAdgB13. Classification (NCBI taxonomy): domain Bacteria; kingdom Pseudomonadati; phylum Pseudomonadota; class Gammaproteobacteria; order Enterobacterales; family Yersiniaceae; genus Rahnella; species Rahnella sp. ChDrAdgB13. The sequence goes on from NZ_JAEMGT010000018.1 coordinate 43,755, forward strand.
ACGGGTTATCAGGAAGTGGAAGTGGATAACCACGGGCACGTCGTGCGCCTTCTCAAAGAAGTGCCACCGCAGGCCGGGCAAAATATCTACCTGACGCTGGATCTCGGTCTACAGCAGTACATCGAGAAAGTCCTGAAAGGGCAACGCGCCGCCGTGGTGGTGATGGATCCGCGGGATGGTGGCATCAAAGCAATGGTCTCGAGCCCGAGTTATGATCCGAATCCGTTTGTGAACGGAATTTCCAGTAAAGAATACAGCGCGTTGCTGAAAAACCCGGATCTGCCACTGATTAACCGCGTGACACAGGGACTGTATCCTCCGGCCTCGACGGTTAAACCGTTCATGGCAACGTCTGCCTTATTTGAAGGGGTGATTACACCGCAAACCACTTTCTTCGGCGCACCGACCTGGACGCTGCCGGGCACCGAGCGTCATTACCGCGACTGGCTGAAAACCGGCCACGGCCTGCTGAATGTCACCAAAGCCATCGAAGAATCCGCCGATACGTTCTTCTATCAGGTGGCGTATGAAATGGGCATCGACCGCATTCATACCTGGCTGAGCAAGTTCGGTTACGGGCAGTCCACCGGTATCGATCTCGACGAGCAATATAATGGTGTTCTGCCAAGCCGCGAATGGAAGATGAAGGTTCATAAAAAAGGCTGGTATCAGGGGGATACCGTTTCGGTGGGCATCGGCCAGGGTTATTGGGTTGCGACGCCAATCCAGATGGTGCGTGCGCTCAGCGCGCTGGTGAATAACGGCAAACTTGAAACACCGCATCTGCTCTATTCTTCAAAAAGCGGCAAAGTGATCACACCCTATAAAATGCCGCCGACGCAGCAAATTGCCGATGGCAAATCGCCAATCTGGGGAATAGTGAAAAACGGTATGTTCGGAATGGCGAATTTCCCGAACGGTACCGGTTATAAACTCTTCCACACCGCGCCTTATCAGATCGCCGCGAAATCAGGGACGTCTCAGGTATTCAGCCTGCGCGAGAATCAGGTCTATAACGCCAAAATGACGCCTGTCCGCCTGCGTGACCATATTTTCTATACGGCATTTGCGCCCTATAAACATCCGACAGTGGTGATGGCGCTTATTATGGAGAACGGTGGGGGCGATGGCGTGGTCGCCGGGCCGACGGCGCGCGCCATTCTTGACCATATCTTCCTGCCGCCGCAGGCCACGATGTGTGACCCGGCGAAAGCAGACAATCCGGCAGACTGCGAACAACCGGTACCAACCCCGAATTCACTGGGGTTCAGCGAGCACTGACAGGCTCTTAATCAATCACTGATAACGTGATGTCATTAAATGGCGACAGATGCAGTTTGTTGTGTCGTCATTTGGCGACATTTAAGTAAATGATTAAAAACAACTTTATATTTAAGTAAAAAACATGTTGGGAAATGACGACAGCAAGCGTGATTTTTATGCAAAGATCGCAGCCATTTTTTGAATGAGATATTCACTGATAAATAAAAGTTGTTAATTATCAGTTGCATGTAATTTAAATATTATAACTGGCACGCTTCGTGCTATATTCTGGCAGTTGCTCATTCACCTGATTATGACTTGCTCACGCGAAAGCGTTGATATGCTCATAATGCCCGAATGACGCCAAAGAAACGGTGCCTATCGTTCACCCGACCGATAATCGTTGCGTAAGCACGTTATCAAGCATCGAACGACACGTTGAGTGAGGCACCACCTCTTCCGGTTTGCTGGATATCCATCAGGATATCCAGCAATACCACTCCTTCGGATGCTTCCTGTTTCTTTCAAATCCTCTTTCACAATCTCTGTGACACACTGGCTGTTCAAACCGTTGTCAGTTAGCATGCTTTATCTGTGGAAAATGAGATGAATGCGTTGAAAAGAGGACGTTTATTCCCCGGTTCTTTACGTCAGCTGGTATTGATGGCGTTCCTGTTAGTTCTGTTGCCGTTACTGGTGCTGGCCTGGCAGGCTTATGACAGCCTCGACCAGCTCAGCCGTCAGGCGGCGCATATTAACCGCACGACATTAAGCGATGCGCGCCGCAGCGAATCCATGTCCAGCATCGCGCTGGAAATGGAACGCAGCTACCGCCAGTATTGCGTTCTCGACGATCCGACGCTTTCCCGCCTTTATCAGAATCAGCATAAACAATATTCGCAGCTGCTGGATGCGCACGCCTCTGTTCTGCCGGATTTACGTTACTACCAGACGCTGCGCACATTGCTGACGCAGATGACCGAACCCATCTGCCACAATAATGCGCCGGATAATGACTCTTCCGCGCGGCTGGAAAATTTTTCGCGCACGAATGCCGAAATGGTTCAGGCGACCCGTGAAGTGGTCTTTTCCCGCGGCCAGCAACTTCAGCGTGCGATTGCCGAACGCGGCCAGTTCTTTGGCTGGCAGGCGCTGGTGCTGTTTCTGCTCAGCGGGGCGCTGGTGGTGCTGTTTACCCGTATGATTATCGGGCCGGTGAAAGGCGTGGAGAGAATGATCAACCGGCTGGGCGAAGGGCGTAATTTGGGGGATGTCACGCGGTTTAAAGGTCCGCGCGAAATCCGTTCTCTGGTGCAGCGTATCGTCTGGCTGAGTGAACGTCTGGCGTGGCTGGAATCACAGCGACACGAATTTTTACGTCACATTTCCCATGAGCTCAAAACGCCGCTCGCCAGCATGCGCGAAGGCACGGAGCTACTGGCCGATGAAGTCGCTGGACCGTTGACGCCGGATCAAAAAGACGTGGTGGCGATACTCAACAGCAGCAGCCGTCACCTGCAAACGCTGATCGAACAATTGCTCGATTACAACCGCAAACTGGCAGATGCGCCCGCGCTGAGCGTGGCTGTCGATCTGAAAACCTTAGTGAATGACGTCGTGATAGCGAACAGTCTGCCCGCGCGCGCCAAAAAGATCCGCAGCGAAGTCGTTATCGAAGCGTCACAATGTCTGGCGGAACCTACACTGCTTAAGCGCGTGCTGGATAATCTCTATTCCAATGCGGTGCACTACGGGGCTGAATCCGGTACTATTTGGGTCCGCAGCCGGGAAGAAGCAGGGCGGGTGGTTATTGAGGTGGCAAACACCGGAACCCCGATCCCCGAAGCCGAGCGCGTGATGATTTTTGAACCTTTTTACCAGGGTAGCCAGCAACGAAAAGGGGCTGTAAAAGGCAGCGGTCTGGGATTGAGCATTGCTCAGGACTGCATTCGCCGCATGCATGGAGAGCTGCAACTGGTTGCCGTTGAAGGTGCGGACGTTTGTTTTCGCATTGAATTGCCCCTGACGGCTGAGAAAAATTGATAATGATCCTATTTGCAGGCTGGTGCGGCCAATGAACGCATTAACCTTTATGTCGAAATTCGTTTCCCGTCTGGTGCGCGCCGTCGCTCGCCGCCGGGTTCTCCTTCTGAGTGCGCCACTGGCGCTGGCGGGCTGTGTGCAACATTCCGCCGATAACCGTTATTACCAGCAAGTTTCCGACCAGATTGTCCCTGACAGCAAAGTGATCGACTTCCGCATCGCACCCTGCGAAACCCTCTGGGCGCTTGATGACAGCGAAGCGATGACCAACTCACTGTACTGGCTGCGGGCGATGGATTGCGCCGATCGTATGAGCGATGCACAGGCGCGTTTCCAGGCACAGCAGATTTCGGCGACCAACTGGCAGCAGGCTTTCAAACAAAGTATTCTGCTGTCAGGTGCTGAACCGGATCAACAACAGCGCCGCGCATTGCTGGCTAAAGTGAGCGAATTCCGTGGTCAGATGCCGGGATCCATTCGTCCTCTGGTGCAGTTGTGGCGTGAGCGTCAGAATCTGCAAGTTGTGCTCGGTGATGAAAAAGCCCGCAACGCACGCCAGCAGACTGTCAATGAAGACAAACTTCAGCTGATGACTGCCGAACAACTGGTGCTGGAAAATAATTTAGCCGATACCCGCCGCAAGCTGGAAAACCTGACCGATATCGAGCGTCAGCTTTCCTCGCGTAAGCAGATCCAGGGCGATCTGCCGGACAACGACGCGACCTCGTCGTCAAAACCGGCCACCGGATCCACGGTGAAACCGGCAGAAACCTACGTGCCGCCTCCAAAGGAATCGAACGCAAAATGACGATACGTAAAGCAGCCAGCCTGTTGCTGGTGGACGACGATCCCAGCCTGTTAAAGCTGCTGGGCATGCGTCTGACCAGTGAAGGTTTTCGTGTCACCACCGCTGAAAGCGGTGCTGAAGCGTTGCGCGTATTGCACCGTGAACGAATCGATCTGGTGCTGAGCGATTTACGCATGGATGAAATGGATGGCATGGCGTTGTTCGCTGAAATCCAGAAATTCCAGCCGGGAATGCCGGTCATTATTCTGACGGCGCACGGCTCGATTCCCGACGCGGTTGCCGCCACACAGCAGGGCGTTTTCGGGTTTCTCACCAAACCGGTCGACCGCGATGCGCTGTATAGAGCCATTGATGAAGCACTGGCACAGTCCAGCCCGTCGGTGGATGAAAGCTGGCGCGAGTCGATTGTGACCCGCAGCCCGTTGATGTTGCGTTTGCTGGAGCAGGCCAATATGGTCGCGCAGTCTGACGTCAGCGTGCTGATCAACGGCCAGAGTGGAACGGGTAAAGAAGTGCTGGCACAGGCGATCCACGGCGCCAGCCCGCGCGGAAAGAACGCATTTATCGCCATCAACTGCGGCGCGCTGCCGGAACAGTTGCTGGAATCTGAATTATTCGGCCACGCCAAAGGCGCTTTTACCGGTGCGGTCAGCAGCCGTGAAGGGCTGTTCCAGGCAGCCAACGGCGGTACGTTGTTCCTCGATGAAATCGGCGATATGCCGCTGTCATTGCAGGTCAAACTGCTGCGCGTTTTGCAGGAGCGTAAAGTCCGCCCGCTGGGCAGCAATCAGGATATCGACGTCGATGTGCGGATTATTTCTGCCACGCACCGCGATTTGCCTAAAGCGATGGAAAAAGGCGAGTTCCGCGAAGATCTGTTTTATCGTCTGAACGTCGTGAGCCTGAAATTGCCAACGCTGAGCGAAAGGGCGGAAGACATTCCGCTACTGGCAAATTACCTGCTTCGCGTGGCGGCGCAGCGGCACAAGCCGTTCGTCCGCAGTTTTTCCACCGATGCGCTGAAACGGCTGATGGCGGCGAGCTGGCCTGGCAATGTGCGTCAGTTGGTGAACGTGATTGAGCAATGTGTTGCGCTGACTTCTGCGCCGGTCATCAGCGAAGCGCTGGTTCAGCAGGCGCTGGAAGGCGAGAACACTGCGCTGCCGACGTTTGCCGATGCGCGTAATCAGTTCGAACTGAATTATCTGCGTAAGTTGCTGCAAATTACCAAAGGCAATGTGACGCAGGCCGCCCGTATTGCCGGGCGTAACCGCACCGAATTTTACAAGTTGCTTTCCCGCCACGAGCTGGAAGCCACGGATTTTAAAGAGTAACGGGAATTTACTTTCAGCGGCATCGGGTACATTCCTGCCGCTGAACTATGATACCTTTAGCGCCTTCGCATGCTACGGCATCCGAAACCAGACTGTGAACCATGCTGCCGCTCAGGAAGGCGGGGAGCAAACGAATGATTATAAGGGTCCGCCATGAAAAAGATTGATGCGATTATCAAGCCGTTCAAACTCGACGACGTCCGCGAAGCACTGGCTGAAGTTGGGATCACCGGGATGACCGTGACCGAAGTGAAGGGTTTTGGTCGTCAGAAAGGTCATACCGAACTGTACCGTGGTGCGGAATACATGGTCGATTTCCTGCCAAAAGTAAAAATCGAGATTGTGGTAGCAGATGACATCGTGGATACCTGTGTTGAAACTATCATGACTACCGCGCAGACCGGCAAAATCGGCGATGGCAAAATCTTCGTGTTCGACGTGGCGCGCGTAGTGCGAATCCGCACCGGCGAGCAGGACGAAGAAGCTATCTGATTTCATTCCGCGTCTGAAACAGAAAAGGCTGACATTGCGTCAGCCTTTTTGCTTTTCAGCGCGGGTATTCTCAAAGTCAGATGACTTTATGCGGGCCGAAACATTCGTAGTGAATGTTGGCTTCGGCAATGCCCAGTGCCAGCAGTTGTTTTGCGGCAAACTGCATGAAGCCCACCGGACCGCACAGGTAGAAGTGCATCGCCGGATCACTGATTTTATCGCTGACTTTGCTCAGATCCATTAGTCCCTGATATTGAAAATCTTCGCCTGGCAAGTCATTCGTCCGGGGCTGGTTATACCAGACATGGCTTTCCAGTTGCGGCAGATGAGTCTGCGCGCTTTTCACTTCACCGGCAAATGCATGAACCGCGCCATTTTCGGCGGCGTGAAGCCACTGAACAGGCGCTTTATGGCCACGCTGCGCCAGCGTGTTGAGCATGCCTAACATCGGTGTCTGACCGACACCGGCGGAAATCAGCGCGACCGGTGTGGCCTCGCCGACATCCATAAAGAAATCGCCGTGCGGTGCGGCAACATGAATGATGTCGCCCGGCTGCGCAAAGTGATGCAGGAAGTTGGACACCGCGCCCTGACCTTCACGTTTTACCGCGATGCGGTACGTTTTGCCGTTCGGTGCCTGCGTCAGGGAATACTGACGGATTTCCTGATTTTCCAGGGAAGCATCGCGGATATACACCGCCAGATATTGTCCCGGCTGGAAATCCACTACCGGCAATCCGTCTACAGGTTCCAGCAGGAAAGAGGTAATCAGTTCGCTTTGCGGCTGTTTTTCCACAATGCGGAATTCACGGGTGCCGCTCCAGCCACCGGTTTTTTCGGCGCTTTCTTTATAGATTTCTGCTTCACGATTGATAAATACGCCCGCCAGAACGCCGTAGGCTTTGCCCCACGCATCCAGCACTTCCTGGCCCGGACTGAACATTTCATCCAGAGTCGCCACCAGATGACCGCCGACAATATCGTATTGCTCAGGCCGGATCATGAAACTGGTATGTTTTTGCGCGATACGTTCAACCGCCGGTAACAGTGCAGCCAGATTTTCAATATTGGTGGCATAGGCGCAGATGGCATCAAACAGCGCCTGACGCTGATCGCCGTTGCGCTGGTTGCTCATATTGAAGATGTCTTTAAGCTCGGGATTGTGTTCGAACATGCGGTCATAGAAGTGTGCGGTCAGTTTCGGGCCGGTTGCCGCAAGCAAAGGAAGGGTGGATTTAACGGTAGCGATAGTGGCTGAATCAAGCATAGTGAACTCCGTGTCTTTTTAAATTTCATTAAACATGTATTTTAAATGCATCTTATATAAATCCACAATTTCTGTAAACACCCCCTAAAGGGGTAAGGGCTTTTTAAGGTGACGTGTGCGGTGAGGGCTGAGTCACAAAGCTGAAATTTGAGCATGTTCAGTTGAAAATTTATCCCTTGATTATGGGTTGAGGTTCGCAGATCAAAGCCTTGCTGTATCTGGAGCCAATCGTTTGCTTAAAAACCTGAAACTGACCCTATCCGAAGGCGGCCTAAACATTTACACTGTTGCGCAGAACCCGGAAGGGGCGTTTATTTTTAGTTTGTTGAGTCAGGAGATGCGGATGTTAAAGCGTGAAATGAACATTGCCGATTATGATGCTGAGCTGTGGGCAGCAATGGAAAAAGAAGTTGTTCGCCAGGAAGAACATATCGAGCTGATTGCGTCAGAAAACTATACCAGCCCGCGCGTTATGCAGGCTCAGGGTTCGCAGCTGACCAACAAATATGCCGAAGGCTACCCGGGCAAACGTTATTACGGTGGTTGTGAGTACGTCGACATCGTTGAACAACTGGCTATCGACCGCGCAAAAGAATTGTTCGGTGCAGATTTCGCTAACGTTCAGCCACACTCCGGCTCACAGGCGAACTTCGCGGTTTACACCGCATTGCTGCAACCGGGCGACACCATTCTGGGGATGAACCTCGGCCATGGCGGTCACCTGACACACGGTTCACCGGTCAACCTGTCCGGTAAACTGTATAACGTAGTGCCTTACGGCATCGACGAAAGCGGCGACATCGACTATGACGACGTTAAGCGTCAGGCCGAAACACACAAACCAAAAATGATCATCGGCGGCTTCTCAGCCTTCTCCGGTATCGTTGACTGGGCAAAAATGCGCGAAATCGCAGACAGCGTTGGCGCGTACTTCTTCGTCGATATGGCACACGTTGCCGGTCTGATTGCCGCGGGCGTTTACCCGAACCCGGTTCCCCACGCGCACATCGTGACCACCACTACGCACAAAACGCTGGCTGGCCCGCGCGGCGGTCTGATTCTGGCGAAAGGCGGTGACGAAGAGTTCTACAAAAAACTGAACTCCGCCGTCTTCCCTGGCGGCCAGGGCGGCCCGCTGATGCACGTGATTGCCGGTAAAGCGGTAGCACTGAAAGAAGCGATGGAACCTGAGTTCAAAACTTACCAGCAGCAAGTGGCTAAAAACGCCCAGGCAATGGTGGCTGTGGTTCTGGATCGTGGCTACAAAGTGGTTTCCGGCGGCACGCACAACCACCTGTTCCTGATGGATCTGGTTGATAAAAACCTGACCGGTAAAGAAGCCGATGCTGCACTGGGTCGCGCTAATATCACCGTCAACAAAAACAGCGTGCCTAACGATCCGAAGAGCCCGTTCGTGACTTCAGGCGTGCGAATCGGTACTCCGGCTATCACCCGTCGTGGCTTTAAAGAAGCTGAAGCGCGTGAACTGGCTGGCTGGATCTGCGACGTGCTGGACAACGTGAACGATGAAGCCACTATCGAACGCGTTAAACAGAAAGTTCTCGACATCTGTGCACGCTTCCCGGTTTACGCGTAATATTTGCGAAGCCGTAAAGCTGCTAAAACCCGCTCCGGCGGGTTTTTTTATGGGCATGTATCAGAATTTGTGAGCTGGCAGACATTACTGGAGTAAGAAAGCGTCTGCGGATTGCTAGCGATTGTGAGCTTTGTCAAAGTATTGGCCTCACACCGGAGGATTTATGGAATTGCGTTCCACGCGCTGGCTTGCACTCAGTTATTTCACCTATTTTTTCAGTTACGGTATTTTTCTTCCCTTCTGGGGCTTGTGGCTTAAAGGCGAGGGCATTTCCTCCGAAAGCATCGGCCTGTTGCTTGGCGCTGGTTTAGTCGCCCGTTTTCTCGGCACGTTAATCATTTCGCCTTCCATCAAAGACCCTTCGCATCTCATCACCGGTTTGCGGATCCTGGCGTTGCTCACGCTGGCGTTTGCGGTCGGCTTTTGGTTCGGCAACGGCTGGGCATGGCTGATGATCAACATCGCCGGTTTCAGCCTGTTCTTCGGGCCGCTGGTGCCGCTGACCGATGCGCTGGCGGGCACGCTGCAACGCCAGATCAATATGGATTACGGCAAAGTGCGCGTCTGGGGCTCGATTGCGTTTGTGATTGGCTCGGCGGTCACCGGCAAACTGGTTGAGGTCTACGGGCATAACGCAATCCTCTATACGCTGACGGCTGGCGTGGCGGCAATGCTACTGGGGATGTTGCTGCGCCCGAGTGTGAAACCGGTCGGTGAACCACGAACCAGCGGCGCACCGGCCATTTCATGGAAAGCATTGCTCGGCGAAAAACCGGTCTGGCGGTTCCTGTTATGCGTGACGTTATTGCATGGCGCACATGCCGCTTACTATGGTTTCAGTGCGATTTACTGGCAGGATGTCGGCTATTCCTCTACCACCATCGGCTATTTGTGGTCGCTGGGCGTAGTGGCAGAAGTGCTGGTGTTTACCTTCAGCAAACAACTGTTCAGCCGCTGGTCGGCGCGGGATCTGTTGTTACTTTCCGCCATCTGCGGCGTGGTGCGCTGGGGAATGATGGGCGCGTTCACCGGGCTGCTGTGGCTGATTATGATTCAGATTTTGCATTGCGGTACCTTCACTGTCTGCCATCTGGCGGGAATGCGGTTTATCGCGGCGCGTCCGCGTGATCAGGTGATCCGTCTGCAATCGGTGTATTCCGCGCTGGCGATGGGCGGCGGCGTGGCGGTGATGACGATGGTTTCCGGCTTCCTGTTCGAGCATCTTCACGCCGGATTATTCTGGGTGATGGCGCTGCTGGCGGTACCGGCGATTTTCCTGCGTCCGCAGGTCACGCCGTCCGCACCGGAGGCGTCAGCCAGCTAGGGCGCTTCGAGCAGCGAGCGGATACGTTTTCGCTGCTCTTTCGCCAGCGGCAGTTGAGTGTGGATGACTAAAGGATCGGCGTCGGTGCTGCGGATGGCATAAGGTGTGACAATCATCGCCACGCCGCCCGGCGCGCCGAACTGATAAAAATCTGCCAGCGTCTGATACTTGATATTGAGCGGCAGCAGCGTGGCTTCGCGCAGTTGCTGCTCGACTGCTTCTTCCAGCTGCGGATTGTTATGCGTCAGCAGCAAAATCTGTTTTTCCTGCAAGGCATTTCCCTGCATCAGCCAGGCGCCAAACGTAATCGCCACCAGCCCGATTTCATCTTCTGAAAGACTGATCAGGTATTCGTGTTCAAACCCTTTCAGCGCTTCGCGCGTGGTGCGTACCAGACGCGGATACATCCTGTTCACTTCTTCCTGCATCAGATTATCGATACCAATACCGAAATGGCAGCGCTCAATGGCCGGACCGAGATGCGCAAAAAGCTGGCCGACCAGCCCTTCGTAGCTGCTGAATTTCATGCCGGCGATTTCCTGAAAGCGCGCCACCATATTTTCAATTTCCAGCAGCAGACGCTGATCTTCCGTCGAACCGGAACTCTGGTAACTGTGGTTTTTTAACATGCGCAGCATCAGGGTAAAAAATTCGCACTCGCAGTCATCCAGCAAACCGTTACTGAGGCTTTGCAGCTGAACATAAATTTCACGCGCTGCCGCGTATTCCGGTTTTTCCCGCAGCCAGCGGCGCTGTTGTTCCGTGAAATTTAAGCCGGTGGGGCGGTCGTTTTGCCATAAACAATACTGGAGGCAAATCTGCATCAGCTGGCGATCGTGCACGCTGAGCGGTTTGGGCAACAGCGCGCCGCAATCTTCCAGGATCATGCCCAGAATGTCGGTGCGCAGCGCGGCCTTCGGGCAGGTCTGGCCCTCAAACGCGATGTGCAGCCAGGGAATAAAGTGGCGGGAGACGAAATCCGGTGAAATACGTAAGGTGCGGCGTAAGCCCTGAAATAAACACAGACGCTGGGCGAGACTGTCACCCTGAATGCGGCACTGTTTTTCACTGTACTGCAACACATCCAGGTGATGGATGCGCTGAATTTCACAGGTCACTTCCGCCAGATCTTCCCAGGTTGTGGCCAATCCGACGCCGTTAATTTCACTGATGATCTCCAGCTGAACCGCCGTCAGCGGCGCGTACAGCATCAGCAACACGTGGCAGCGGCGTTGCGTAGCGGAAAGCGCAGGGGAGGGCTGTTTTTCTGGATTCATATCACCTGCCAAAAAGGTATCGCCTGAAATTATTAGTCAAGCATAGCAAAGCGGATGCCCGCAATAAGGCCGCGGGATTGGGTTTTACTCCGGCTTACAACTCAGATCACAGATATTTTTGACGACTGCTTAATTGCACAGCAAAATAGTGTTACTAAGTAACAATATCATGGCACTTTATAGGGATGTGACTTTGAATCCGAACAGGAACCGGCCCCTTTTTCGTAATGCAAAACGTCATGCAAAATGGCTGGGATTAGCGCTTTTTTGCCTGCCTGCCAGCGTCATGGCGCACCCGCACAGCTTTATTGATATGCAGACGACGCTGGTGGCCAATGAAACCTCGCTGACCGGGTTGAAAATGGTATGGACGATGGACGAAATCACCTCGGCAGATTTGCTCTACGACGCGCAGAACGCCAAACCCGGTTCCGATATCTGGAAGAAACTGGCGGCTGAAGTGATGGCAAGGGTGCTCAGCCAGCACTACTTCACGGATTTTTATCGTGAAGGAAAACCAGTGAAATACCTCGATTTACCGAGCGAGTATCAGCTGTCGCGTAAAGGCGATCAGGCGGTGCTGGAATTTGTGTTGCCGCTGGCAAAGCCGCAAGTGCTGCAAGGCAAACCGATGGAATTCTCCACCTTTGATCCTTCGTATTTTGTGGATATGACGTATAAAGACAACACCGCGCTGCATCTGCCGCCTGAGCTGGAAAAACGCTGCACGCTGGCGTTGTTTACGCCAAAACCCAATGCCTCGCTGCAAAACTATGCGCTGTCTCTGGATAAGGCTGATGCGCCGCCGGAAGATATGGATCTTGGTCAGCAATTTGCCCAGAAGGTCACACTCGAATGTCATTAATTTCAACGCCATCGAAAACTTTTTCCTGGCGGGATTTATGGCCGCTGGCGGTATTTCTGATCCTGCTGACGGGCGGGGTGTTTGCTCTGTTTCATTACTGGCCGCGAATTCTGCTCAGCAGCATTATCTGGCAACGCGAACTGCATCAGGAACTGGCAGGTTTGCTACGGCAGGTGAAAGAAAACCCCATGCAGTCGGGCATAACGCTCGCGGGTTTCAGTCTGATTTATGGCGTGATCCACGCCATCGGGCCGGGGCACGGAAAAATCGTTATCACGACCTATCTGGCGACGCATCCGTCACGCCTGAAAAACAGCCTGAAACTGACGTTTGCCTCGGCGATTGTTCAGGGACTGGTGGCGATTTTGCTGGTCAGCGTGGTGCTTGGCGTTTTACAGCTTTCTTCCCGTCAGCTGCATCAGAGCAGTTTCTGGATGGAGCGGGGCAGTTTCATTCTGGTGATTCTTCTCGGATTATTGCTGTGCTGGCGGGCGCTTAAAAGGGTCTGGCAGACGATAAAAAATTTGCAGCCAGCACCGGCAATGCGCATCCACAGCCTTTCTCCGCTGGACACTCAGCCGCACGTTCATGACGAGCACTGTGGCTGCGGGCATCAGCATGTCCCGAGCGATCAGCAGCTTCAGGCGGGCGGCGATTTACGTACGCAAATCGCGATTGTGCTGGCGATGGGGCTGCGTCCGTGCTCCGGCGCGATCATGGTTCTGCTGTTCTCCAAAGTGATCGGCGTTTACAGCTGGGGCGTGATTTCTGCCATCACGATGGCTATCGGCACGTCGCTGACCGTGTCGCTCATCGGCGTACTGGTATTTTACAGCCGTTCGCTGGCGGTGACGCTGAGCGCAACGCGCACCCCTGCGGCCTGGCAGCGGATCACCTGGTCGCTGCTGGCGCTCACCGGCGGGATTGTGTTGCTGGTGGCAGGGATTTTACTCTTCAGCACCGGCGGCGGAGACGTTTCGCCGATCACCGGCGGTCCCTTCAGGGGATAACTTTCGCCGCAGAAATTCCAGGCATAAAAAAACGGACGCCCGTTGGACGTCCGTTTTTTTTGGATCTTACGATCCGAAACCGGCGAAATTAACGCTTCAGCGCTTCGCTCAGTTCATCACGCATGGTCATCAGAATACCTTTAACGACGCGTGGGTTACCGGCAACGATGTTACCGGAAGAGAAATGGTTATGGCCGCCAACGAAGTCAGTCACAACGCCGCCTGATTCACGAACCAGCAGCTCGCCACCGGCGAAATCCCATGGTTTCAGGGCGATTTCGAAGAAGCCGTCAACGCGGCCAGCAGCTACGTAAGCCAGATCCAGTGCAGCAGAACCGGTGCGACGGAAATCAGCACATTCGGTGAACAGTTTGCCCACAACGTTCATGTAGCTTTTTGCGTGTTGTTTGGCTTTGAACGGGAAACCGGTCGCCAGAATGGTGCCGTCGAGATCTTTCGCGTTAGTGCCGCGCAGACGGTAACCGTTCAGCTGTGCGCCCTGACCGCGGGTCGCGGTGAACAGTTCGTTACGCATTGGATCGTAAACTACCGCGACTTCAGTGCGGCCTTTGATGCGCACGGCGATAGAAACAGCGAAATGTGGGAAGCGTTTAACGAAGTTGGTGGTGCCATCCAGCGGGTCGATAATCCATTGTACGTCTTTGTCTTCGCCTTCCAGTTCGCCACACTCTTCACTGATGATGGTGTGTTTTGGATAGGATTTGCGAATGACATCGATAATCATGTGCTCTGCATCGCGGTCTACATTGGTAACAAAATCGTTGGTACCTTTTTGGGTAGATTCTACAGAGTCTGGCGTTTCGTAATGTTTGGCAATCAGGTTACCGGCCTTGCGCGCAGCGCGCACGGCGATGGTGAGCATCGGATGCATGGATATCTTCCAACTAGGATGTTAAAGAACGGGAATACGGGAAACGGCGCGCAGTATAGCAGGGGTTCTGAAAATTAACTACCGTTGTGTTAGGCTGTTGTGATTTTCCGTCTGGTAAGAGTTCCTATGCTGCCCAATATCCGCATTGTATTAGTAGAAACGTCCCACACTGGCAATATGGGCTCTACTGCCCGCGCCATGAAAACCATGGGTTTATCAAGTCTTTACCTGGTGAATCCGCTGGTAAAACCTGACTCTCAGGCTATCTCTTTGTCTGCCGGTGCCAGCGATGTGATCGGCAACGCCACCATCGTTGATACCCTGGACGAAGCTCTTTCCGGTTGTAGTCTGGTTATCGGTACCAGTGCGCGTTCCCGCACACTGCCGTGGCCGATGCTTGAGCCGCGTGAATGCGGTGAGCACAGTGCCAAAGCGGCACAAACCGCGCCGGTTGCGCTGGTCTTCGGGCGCGAACGCGTCGGGCTGACTAATGAAGAGCTGCAAAAATGTAACTACCACGTCTGTATTCCGGCGAATCCTGAATACAGCTCGCTGAATCTGGCGATGGCCGTGCAGATTATTGCGTATGAAGTGCGCGTGGCTCATCTGGCGTTACTCGAAGCCGCAAAACCGCAGGTGGAATACGAAGAATCGCCGTATCCGCTGGTCGATGACCTCGAGCGTTTTTATCAGCATCTGGAACAGACACTTCTGGAAACCGGCTTTATTCGCCAGGCCCATCCGGGGCAGGTGATGAGCAAATTACGCCGTTTATTCACCCGTGCGCGACCTGAATCTCAGGAGTTAAACATCCTGCGCGGCATTCTGACGTCGATTGAAAAGACTCATAACAACAAAGAATAAGCCTGTTTTTGGGGGTATTAAGGCGATTTTTTGTTATGTGAATCATTGTGTTGCGGTGCCATTACTTTTGGAGGAAAAAACGCCTGTTTTTCCTCAGTGTAATACTTGAGTAAATTACTCGGTTAAATAGTTGACTGATTTACTCGGGAATGTCAGACTCATTTGCATCAACCGCATTCGTGCGTTTTTAAAAGTCATTTAAAACAGGTAACCATGCTATGAGACTGACATCCAAAGGCCGTTATGCCGTGACCGCTATGCTCGACGTTGCACTGCATTCACAGGAAGGACCAGTACCCCTGGCTGATATTTCTGAGCGTCAGGGTATTTCTCTTTCTTATCTGGAGCAGTTGTTCTCGCGTTTACGTAAAAATGGTTTGGTTGCCAGTGTTCGTGGTCCGGGCGGTGGTTATCTGCTGGGTAAAGATTCCGGTGATATCGCCGTTGGCGCAGTGATTACTGCCGTTGACGAATCTGTCGATGCGACCCGTTGCCAGGGTAAAGAAGGATGCCAGAACGGCGAACGTTGCCTGACGCACACATTGTGGCGTGATCTGAGCGAGCGCATCAGCGGTTTCCTCAACAACATCACACTGGCAGAGCTGGTCAACAACCAGGAAATCCTGGAAGTGGCCGACCGTCAGAATGGTGAAATCCGTCGTCAGCCGAATGGCCGTCAGATGGAGACGATCAACGTAAATCTCAGAGCGTAATCTCTTCATTTACATTTGATCGATAGTTATAAAAGCCCGTGGGAATTCACATTTCCGCGGGCTTTTGCATTTTCAGACGCCAATACTTACCGTTTAGTGCCCGCAAAACGTCATTTCCCTTTTAAGAATTCGTGAAGCCGTTTTAAACTGGGTGTCGTTTTTTTAATTCTTTCGTTCGCAACAGAACGCGCAGTCCGGAGCTTGCCTGCCATGAAATTACCTATTTATCTCGATTACTCTGCCACTACGCCGGTTGATCCGCGCGTCGCTGAGAAAATGATGCAGTGTCTGACACTGGACGGTACTTTCGGTAATCCGGCTTCCCGTTCTCACCGTTTTGGCTGGCAGGCAGAAGAGGCGGTGGATGTGGCGCGCAACCAGATTGCCGAGCTGATCAATGCCGATCCTCGTGAAATCGTATTCACTTCTGGTGCGACAGAATCCGATAATCTGGCGATCAAAGGTGCCGCGCACGCGCAACGCGAAAAAGGCAAACACATTATTACCAGCCAGACTGAGCATAAAGCGGTGCTTGATACCTGCTATCAGCTGGAAACTGAAGGTTTTGACGTTACGTATCTGGCACCCCAGGCTGACGGTTTTATCACGCCGGTGGCGATCGAAGCCGCGATGCGTCCGGATACGATCCTGGTATCTATCATGCAGGTGAATAACGAAATCGGCGTGGTGCAGGATATCGCGACCATTGGCGAACTGTGCCGCAGCCGTGGCGTGTTGTTCCACGTGGATGTGACCCAGAGTGTGGGGAAAATTGATATCGATCTCAGCGAGTTGCCGGTCGATTTGATGTCGTTTTCCGCGCACAAGATTTATGGCCCGAAAGGTATCGGCGCGTTGTATGTGCGTCGCAAACCGAAAGTCCGTATCGAAGCACAAATCCACGGCGGCGGTCATGAGCGCGGTATGCGTTCAGGTACATTGCCGGTACATCAGATTGTCGGAATGGGCGAAGCGTATCGTATCGCAAAAGAAGAAATGGCCGCTGAAGTGGTGCGTCTGACCGCACTGCGCGATCGCCTGTGGAAAGGTATTCAGCAGCTTGATCAGGTGTTTCTCAATGGCGCACCGGGACATGCTGCGCCAAATATTCTCAACGTCAGTTTTGCCGATGTTGAAGGTGAATCCCTGATTATGGCGCTTAAGGATCTGGCGGTGTCGTCTGGCTCAGCCTGTACGTCCGCCAGCCTTGAACCCTCTTACGTGCTGCGCGCGCTGGGACTAAGCGAAGAGCTGGCACACGGCTCAATCCGTTTTTCTCTCGGGCGCTGGACGACGGAAGAAGAAATTGATTATGCGGTTGCGCTGGTGGTGAAATCAGTCCGCCGCCTGCGTGAATTGCCCCCTGTTTATACGAAATGAAGTGCCACCCCTGAAAGGGTGATTTGCCTGTCATTGATAAAGAATATTCATTGAAGATAAAAACAATCAGGAGTCCTGTTATGAGTTCCGAAGTAACGACCAATGAAGCGATGTCCGTTTTCCTTTCGTCTGAGCCCGCTGATGCACGCTGGGGCGAAAAGGCAATCCTGAGCACGGATTCCGCCGGTATGACCATTCATCTGAAAGACGGTGACGCGCTGACCGCAATTTCACGTGCTGCACGCCGCATCGACGGTCAGGGCGTGAAAAACGTCAGACTGGCGGGTGAGGGCTGGGATCTGGAAAACAGCTGGGCATTCTGGCAGGGCTTTCGTGGTCCGAAAGGCACCCGCAATGTTGAATGGGCCGAATTGTCTGAAGATGACGCGAACACGCTGAAACAACGCCTCAAAATCATCGACTGGGTACGTAATACGATTAATACCCCGGCGGAAGATTTATCTCCTGAACAACTGGCCACCCGCGCCGTAGATTTAATGTGTGAGTTTGGCAACGAGAAAGTCAGCTACCGCATCACCAAAGGCGACGATCTGCGCCAGCAAAGCTATATGGGTATCCACACTGTGGGCCGTGGCTCTGACCGTCCGCCGGTCCTGCTGGCACTGGATTACAACCCGAGCGGTGACGCGGATGCCCCGGTGTATGCCTGTCTGGTCGGCAAAGGGATTACCTTCGACACAGGTGGTTACAGCCTGAAACCGAGCGCTTCCATGGATTCCATGAAAGCCGATATGGGCGGCGCAGCCACCCTGACTGGCGCACTGGCACTGGCGGCGGCAAATGGCCTGAACAAACGTGTAAAACTGTATCTGTGCTGTGCGGATAATATGGTCAGCGGTAACGCACTGAAACTCGGCGATATTATCCGTTACCGTAATGGCAAAACTGTTGAAGTCATGAACACCGATGCCGAAGGCCGTCTGGTGCTGGCCGATGGCCTGATCGACGCGTCTGCGCAAAACCCGGAACTGATTATCGATGCGGCAACGCTGACCGGCGCGGCTAAAACGGCGCTGGGTAACGATTACCATGCGCTGTTCAGCTTTGACGATGCACTGGCAGGCGAACTGCTGGAAAGCGCGAAAGCTGAACACGAACCGTTCTGGCGTCTGCCGCTGGAAGAGTTCCACCGTTCACATCTGCCGTCTAACTTTGCCGAGCTGAACAACATTGCCGGCCCTGCGCACACTGCGGGCGCGAGCACGGCGGCAGCCTTCCTGTCTCATTTCGTGACTGAATATAAGAAAGGCTGGCTGCACATCGACTGTTCCGCCACTTACCGTAAAAGCGCGGCGGATCAGTGGTCTGCCGGTGCAACCGGTCTGGGCGTGCGTACCGTTGCTAACTTATTGTTAGCCAAAGCGAAGTAAGTTTCAGAAAGTAATGAATGCATGATGCACAACGGGGCGCTTAACGGCGCCCCGTTTTATACGATTAGCGGAGTTAAGAATCATGAGTGTCCCACACGATCATCTTCCTGCTGGCGCAGCGGCGACTGACGGTGAAAACGAGCTGGAGCGCCTGCTTCGTCTGTCGGTGACCGCACCGGCCTGGCGTCCGGCGTTTTACCAAACCTTGCTGGAATCTACCGTTTTTGTGCTGGGCGATGCAGGGCAGGATGAGGCTGAAAAGCAGGGCAGTGTGGCGATCACCGCTGGCAGTGAACTGAATATTTTGCACTGGGAGAAGCAGGACGGCAGTTCGATCATTCCTTTCTTCTCGTCAGTTGATGTGCTTGAAAAAGCCAGCTCGGGCGAAAGCCCCGACGAGCAGGCGTTTGTTGCGTTGCCTGCCCGTGTGTTATTTGAAATGACGCAGGGCGATGAGCTATTTCTGAATCCTAAATCCGAATACGGAAAGGAATTCACGCCAAACGAAGTCACGCTGCTGCTGAGCAACGGCGGATTGCATGCGCCGTCAGAGCTGGTGCTGGACAAAGAGAGTCAGTTACTGATTGGTCAGCCGGAAGAATATCCTTCAGCAATGATTGATGCGCTAACGACGCTGTTTACCCAGAAAAAACCGGTGCGCCGGGCATTTATGGCGCTGATCCACGATAAAGCGGTGGACGACCAGCCGAACCTGCTGATTGGTTTGGAAGCGGATGGTGACGAGCAGGAAATCGATGCGCTGATCCGTGAGGCGGGCAATGTGGCGAGTGAAACCTCTCCCGACGATCGTCCGGTGGATTTCTGCATAGTTTCTGAAAAGGAACGCGGTATCAGCCATTATCTGATCAGCCACACCCAGCCTTTTTATCAGCGCAAGTGGGGAAGCTGGTTACGGAACATTATTCCGTCGTCGGGCCAGGCATAAATTTGCGGATAAAGCAGGGCAGAGCATCGTTTTGCCCCCGTTTTGTTTAAGGGAAATGGGCGGTTTGGGTGCGATAGTGAATCAATGACACATTTTTTTAATTAAATGTTGTGATTCGGGTAGGCAATCTTAACTTCGCTCCCTATAATCACCGCCATTTTACGGCAGGTATAACATTAAATTAACCGGCCCTACCTATAAAAGTCAGACAGAGGTTTTTTCATGACTATCGAACGTACTTTCTCCATCATCAAGCCAAACTCCGTAGCCAACAACGACATCGGGGCTATCTACGCACGTTTCGAACGCGCGGGTTTCACCATCATCGCGTCTAAAATGCTGAAGCTGACTAAAGAACAAGCTGAAGGCTTCTACGCAGAACACAAAGGGCGTCCTTTCTTCGACGGTCTGGTTGAGTTCATGACCTCTGGCCCGATCATGGTTCAGGTTCTGGAAGGCGAAAACGCTGTTCAGCGTAACCGTGACATCATGGGCGCAACGAACCCGGATAACGCTCTGGCAGGTACCCTGCGTGCAGACTTCGCTGACAGCTTCACAGCTAATGCGGTTCACGGTTCTGACGCTGTAGAATCTGCACAACGCGAAATCGCTTACTTCTTCACCGAAAGCGAAATCTGCCCGCGTTAAGATTTTTGGGCAAGCTTCGCTGGAAGATGTGCCGCAAATTCGCAAGAATTTTGTAACAGTCACTTTCCAAATATGGCAACTGTGCCCTAAAATTTGTACAATGTTGCGCCCCGAATGAGCCAGCCTCGTCGGGGCGCAATTTATTTGCAGGCCGCCAGTTTCCGAAAAAGTGCCGGCTCTGCACTTCCAATACGCCATAACGTGTAACAACGAGGCCATTTTTCATCATGTTAGAATCAAACACGCCCGAGCATATCTTGTCTGAGAACACTCCCTTATCCGCAGAAGCCGTGAACACTGTTGTGCCGCCTGCTGCCGCAAAAATTAACCTTCTTGATCTCAACCGCAAACAAATGCGCGAGTTCTTCCTCAACATGGGCGAGAAACCGTTCCGTGCTGATCAGGTCATGAAGTGGATGTACCATTATTGCAGCGATGATTTCGAGCAAATGACCGATATCAATAAGCCACTGCGTGAAAAACTGGCCCGCGTTGCAGAAATTCGTGCGCCTGAAGTGGCGTCCGAACAACGCTCAACCGATGGCACCATTAAATGGGCTATTCAGGTAGGCGGACAGTTGGTCGAAACCGTGTATATCCCGGACGGCGACCGTGCGACGCTTTGCGTTTCTTCTCAGGTAGGTTGTGCGCTGGAATGTACTTTCTGCTCAACCGCCCAGCAGGGCTTTAACCGTAACCTGCGCGTGTCCGAGATTATCGGCCAGGTATGGCGTGCGGCAAAAATTATCGGTGCCGCAAAAGTGGCCGGTACGCGACCTATCACCAACGTGGTGATGATGGGCATGGGCGAACCTTTGCTGAACCTGAACAACGTTGTTCCGGCAATGGAAATCATGCTCGACGATTTCGGGTTTGGTCTGTCAAAACGTCGCGTTACGCTCTCCACCTCAGGTGTTGTGCCTGCGCTGGATAAACTCGGCGATATGATTGACGTGGCTCTGGCCATTTCTCTGCACGCGCCAAATGACGCCATCCGCGACGAAATCGTCCCGATTAACCGCAAATACAATATCGATACTTTCCTTGCCGCCGTTGAGCGTTATATCGGTAAATCCAACGCCAATCAGGGCCGCGTGACCATCGAATACGTCATGCTCGACCATATCAACGATGGCACTGAACATGCGCATGAGCTGGCAGAACGCCTGAAAAATACGCCTTGCAAGATTAACCTGATCCCATGGAACCCCTTCCCGGGCGCACCGTATGGGCGCAGCTCCAACAGCCGTATTGACCGTTTCTCGAAAGTGCTGATGGATTACGGTTTCACGGTGATAGTACGTAAAACCCGTGGCGACGACATTGATGCCGCATGTGGGCAGCTGGCGGGTGACGTAATCGACCGTACTAAACGTACGTTGAAGAAAAAAATGGCAGGCGAGCAGCAGATTTCCGTAAAAGCCGTGTAGTCGCCATAAGCCGTAAGGTGTACGAGGGGGCACTGTGCAGTGCGGGTACGCCCCCGTTTTGTTGTCGATGGCAAGATAAAGGGAATTAAGCATGACAATGAATGGCAGTGTGAAGTTGCTGATTGTAGCGGGAATTTCTGTTGCGCTGCTGGCGGGGTGTTCCGGTACGCCGAAAGAAACGCAACAGGCCACGGGCGCAGCGCAAACGCGTCTGGAGCTGGGGATGGAATATCTTTCTCAGGGCAATATGGACGCGGCGAAGCAAAATTTACAGAAAGCCGTGGATGGCGCGCCGGATGATTATCGCACTCAGCTCGGAATGGCGCTTTACGAGCAAAAAAACGGCGATCAGAATGCTGCGCAAAGCCGCTACCAGCAAGCGCTGAAGCTGGCACCGCAAAACGGCACTGTGATGAATAATTACGGTGCGTTTTTGTGTAGTTTAGGGCAGTATGTACCCGCACAACAGCAGTTTAGCGCCGCAGCTAATGCACCTGATTACGGTCAGGTAGCTGACAGCCTGGAAAATGCAGGCTACTGTTTTCTGAAGGCCAATCAGAATGAGGAAGCGCGAGTGTTACTAAGCCGGGCATTAAAAGTTGATCCCGATAAAGGCGCACCCTTGCTGACTGAGGCAACCAAAGAATTTGGGGAAGGGAACCGCGCTCAGGCGAAACTATTACTGGATGTATATCAACATGTTCTGCCAGCCACTGCTGAAAGTATCATGTTACAAATTCGATTCGCTGCGTTAGCGGGCAATCCGGATAGCGTTCAACGCTACGGTAAGCAGCTTGCGCGTAGTTATCCACAATCTAAACAGTACCAGCAGTTCTTAGCTAATGAATACTGAAGCCTCCCAAGAAAATAATGCAAAACTGACCACAGGCGAACGTCTGCGTCAGGCTCGTGAACAGTTAGGTCTCAGTCATCAGGCCGTTGCAGAACGCCTGTGTCTGAAAGTCTCAACTATTCGCCAAATCGAAGAAGAAACGACGCCGGCCGATCTTGCGCCGACTTTCCTGCGTGGTTATCTGCGCTCTTACGCCAAGCTGGTGCACGTTCCTGAAGAGGAACTGTTAGGTCTGATTGGTAAACAAGCTCCCATTAAAGTGCCGAAAGTTGCTTCAATGCAGGGTTTTTCCCTGGGTAAGTCTCGCAAAAAACGCGATGGCTGGCTGATGGGCTTTACCTGGCTTGTAGTGTTTGTGGTGATCGGCCTGACCGGTGCGTGGTGGTGGCAAAATCATCAGGCGCAGCAGCAAGAAATCGCCACCATGGCTGACCAATCTTCTGCGCAACTGAATCAGGATAATGGTCAGGGTCAAGCGGTTCCTCTGGGTGATAACGCGAACTCTGCGCCGACCACAGAAGATACGTCTTCTGCGCAGGCGACCGAGCCGCAGCCACAAAACAGTATTCCGCTGAATACCACACCGGCTCCTGCTACTACAGCAGGTACTACACCGGCTGTAACGGGTTCACAGGAACCGGCAGCGGTTTCTACCAGCCAGCCAGCAACAACGGCTGAGAATGGTCTGCCTACGGGTGACGCACAAACTGCTGCGGCAGCAGGTGCAGATCCACAAGCGGTTGCTTTGACTTTTAAGGCTGACTGCTGGTTACAAATCGATGACGCATCAGGTAAAACCCTGTTCAGCGGCATTAAAAAAGGCGGCGAGTCACTCAGCGTTAAGGGCACTGCGCCGTATAAGCTGAAAATCGGTGCTCCGGGTGCGGTGGATATCCAATTCCAGGGCAAACCGGTTGATTTAAGTCGTTTTGTAAAATCAAGCCGTGTTGCACGCCTGACCTTAGCTGCCGAGTAATCGGCAGTTTGTCAGACGCTTGTAACGATGGAGAGTGAAGTAATGCATAACCAAGCACCCATTACCCGTCGCAAATCAACCCGGATTTATGTCGGCAAGGTGCCTGTAGGTGACGGCGCGCCGATTGCAGTGCAATCGATGACCAACACCCGCACCACAGACGTAGCGGCGACAGTCGCACAAATCAAATCACTGGAACGCGTGGGTGTCGATATTGTCCGCGTTTCTGTGCCTACAATGGATGCCGCTGAGGCGTTCAAACTTATCAAGCAGCAGGTTAATGTCCCGCTGGTCGCTGATATCCATTTTGATTACCGCATCGCGCTGCAAGTAGCAGAATACGGCGTGGATTGCCTGCGTATTAACCCGGGCAATATCGGTAACGAATCCCGCATCCGCTCCGTAGTGGATTGCGCCCGCGACAAAAATATTCCTATCCGTATCGGTGTGAACGGCGGCTCTCTGGAAAAAGATATCCAGGAAAAGTACGGCGAACCTACGCCGCAAGCGCTGCTGGAATCTGCGATGCGTCACGTCGATATTCTCGATCGCCTCAACTTTGATCAGTTTAAAGTCAGCGTGAAAGCGTCCGACGTTTTTCTGGCCGTTGAGTCTTATCGCCTGCTGGCCAAACAAATTGTTCAGCCATTGCACCTTGGCATTACGGAGGCGGGCGGTCTACGCGCCGGTTCCGTCAAGTCGGCTATCGGGCTGGGTTTACTGCTGTCAGAAGGTATCGGCGACACGCTGCGTATCTCACTGGCGGCCGATCCTGTCGAAGAAGTGAAAGTCGGTTTTGATATCCTGAAATCATTGCGTATCCGTTCCCGTGGGATCAACTTCATTGCCTGCCCGACCTGTTCACGTCAGGAATTTGATGTCATCGGTACGGTGAATGCGCTGGAGCAGCGTCTGGAAGATCTCATTACGCCAATGGATGTTTCGATCATCGGTTGCGTGGTGAATGGCCCGGGAGAAGCGCTGGTCTCCACAATCGGTGTTACGGGCGGTCATAATAAAAGCGGTTTCTACGAAGATGGTGTTCGTCAGAGAGAGCGTTTTGACAACACAGATATGATCGACCAGTTAGAAGCAAAAATTCGCGCCAAAGCGGCGATTATGGATGAGAGTAAACGTATCGTTATCAATCATCTTGAAAAGTAACATCGGTTGCGGGCGTCTGCGGACGCCTGCATTATATTGAACCCGGTAGGGGATAGTGTCTGCGCGTTGAACCGTAGGGCACAAAACCCCTATAATCGGGTTCATTTTTTATAAAACGATAGAGAACTGACGTGGCAAAGAATATCCAGGCCATTCGCGGCATGAACGACTATCTGCCTGAAGACACGGCATTATGGCAGCGTATCGAAGGTACGTTAAAACAAGTGCTCGGCGGTTACGGCTACAGTGAGATCCGTATGCCGATTGTAGAGCAGACCCCATTGTTTAAGCGCGCTATCGGTGAAGTGACCGATGTCGTGGAAAAAGAAATGTACACCTTTGAAGACCGCAACGGTGAAAGCCTGACGCTGCGTCCTGAAGGTACGGCTGGCTGCGTCCGTGCCGGCATCGAACATGGTCTGCTGTACAATCAGGAACAACGTCTGTGGTACATCGGCCCGATGTTCCGCTACGAGCGCCCGCAAAAAGGCCGCTATCGTCAGTTTAATCAGCTGGGTGTTGAAGTCTTTGGCCTGCAAGGCCCGGATGTTGATGCCGAACTGATCCTCCTGAGTGCCCGCTGGTGGCGTGCGCTGGGTATCGCTGAACACGTTACGCTTGAGCTGAACTCTATCGGCTCTCTGGAAGCCCGCGCCAATTATCGTGATGCGCTGGTGGCTTTCCTTGAGCAGCATAAAGACAAGCTGGATGAAGACTGTAAACGCCGCATGTACAGCAATCCACTGCGCGTTCTGGACTCTAAAAATCCGGATATTCAGGCGTTATTAAATGATGCGCCGAAGCTCGGTGATTATCTTGATGATGAATCAAGAGAACACTTTGCAGGTCTGTGTGAACTTTTAGAGCAGTCTGGTATCCCATATACGGTTAATCAGCGACTTGTGCGCGGTCTGGATTATTACAACCGCACCGTGTTCGAGTGGGTAACCAGCAGCCTGGGGGCGCAGGGCACCGTGTGTGCTGGTGGCCGTTATGACGGGCTGGTAGAACAATTGGGTGGTCGTGCAACACCTGCCGTCGGTTTTGCTATGGGACTGGAGCGCCTGGTCTTACTGGTTCAGGCTGTAAATCCAGATTTCAAAGCATCTGCGACGGTAGATGCTTATGTAATTTCTTCTGGTGCGGGTACGCAAAGTGCGGCGATGCAACTGGCTGAAACGCTGCGTGATGCACTGCCTGAACTGAAAGTGATGACTAACTACGGTGGCGGTAACTTCAAAAAGCAATTTGCCCGTGCTGATAAATGGGGTGCTCGCGTTGCCCTGGTACTGGGTGAAGATGAAGTCGCAAACCTGCAGGTTGTTGTAAAAGATCTGCAAAGTGGAACGCAAGAAACGCTGGCGCAAAGCGAACTCGCCGCGCGCCTGGCTTCGATGTTGGGTTAAGGAGAAGGACACTGTGGAAGTCTATACCACTGAGAATGAACAGGTTGATGCTGTACGTCGCTTCTTTGCCGAGAACGGTAAAGCGCTGGCCATCGGCGTGGTTCTGGGGATTGCAGCCCTGAGTGGCTGGCGTTTCTGGCAGAGCCATCAGGACTCAGCCTTGACGGAAGCCTCTGCCTCTTTCCAGAAAGCTAATCAGTCGCTGACCGCGAATAGCGCTCAGGGTGTTGCTGACCTCGAAAAATTTGCGCAGAGCAATGACAACAATTACGGGGTGTTTGCTGCCCTGCAACTGGCCGATCATTTCGTGGAAGCGAAAGATTTCGCGAATGCTGAAAAGCAGCTGGCGCAGGCACAAGGCTTTGCAAAAGAAGATAATTTACATTCGCTGGTGAATTTACGTCTGGCTCGTGTCCAGATGCAGCAAGGCAAATTTGATGATGCACTCAAAACGTTAGACGGCGTGAAGGGTGAAGGCTGGGTGGCAATGCAGCAAGGCATCCGCGGTGATGTTCTGCTGGCAAAAGGCGATGCAAAAGGCGCTCGCGAAGCCTACAGCAAAGGAATTGATTCTAAACCCTCTCAAACGCTGCAAACCATGCTGCGTATGAAATTGAACAACTTAGCCAGCTAAGGGGAACCCCGATGCAATTGCGTAAAACACTCTTGGTAGGATGGGTTTCTGTTGCCCTGCTGAGTGGCTGTTCATTGTTTAACAGCGAAGAAGACGTTGTGAAAATGTCTCCGCTGCCAAAAGTTGAAAACCAGTTCACTCCGACGAAAGTCTGGAGCAAGTCTGTCGGCAATGGCGTAGGCGAATACTATTCCAACCTGCATCCTGCCTGGCAGGACAGCACCATCTATGCCGCCGACCGCTTTGGTGTGGTGAAAGCGCTGGATGCGGACAGCGGGAAGGAAAAATGGAGTGTTAACCTGTCTGAAAAAACCGGTTTCTTCTCCAGCAATATCTCGGCTCAGCTTTCCGGTGGCCTGACAGTTTCCGGTGATCATGTTTACGTCGGCAGTGAAAAAGCTGTGGTTTACGCATTGAACACGGCAGATGGTACCGTGGCATGGCAGACTAAAGTGGCGGGTGAAGCGTTATCCCGCCCGGTAGTCAGCGATGGTCTGGTTCTGGTTCACACTGGCAACGGTATGTTGCAGGGTCTGAGTGAGTCCGATGGTACAATCCAGTGGACCGCTAACCTTGATATGCCAACGCTCTCTCTGCGTGGTGAATCTGCGCCTGCGGTTGCGTTTGGTGCGGCTATCGTCGGCGGTGATAACGGTCGCGTAAGCGCCGTGCTGATGAAAGAAGGCCAGTTGATCTGGCAGCAACGTATTTCTCAGACTACCGGTACGACTGAAATCGATCGTCTTAGCGATGTGGATACTACGCCGGTTATCGTCGATGGTGTTGTGTATACGCTGGCTTATAACGGCAATCTGGTGGCGATGGATCTGCGTTCTGGTCAGATTGCGTGGAAACGTGATGTGGGTTCCGTGAATGACATCATCGTTGATGCTGGCCGTATTTATCTGGTCGATCAGGATGACCGCGTTATGGCCCTCGACACCCAGGGCGGCGTGAGTCTGTGGCGTCAAAGTGAATTGCTGCACCGTAACCTGACGGCACCTGTGCTGTATAATGGTTACCTTGTGGTCGGTGATTCCGAAGGTTATCTGCACTGGATCAACACCACGGATGGCCGTTTTGTTGCTCAGCAGAAAGTTGACAGCGATGGCTTCCTGAGTGCGCCGATTGTGGCAAGCGACAAGCTGGTTGTGCAGGCGAAAGGCGGCGAAGTTTACTCCTTTACACGCTGATATCGCGACCCGCGTCTGGCTTTGAGATCGCTTGATCCCGGCCTTTAAAACGGCTCCTGAATTGCTCAGGGGCCGTTTCGTATTCTGAAAACAGCGTAATGACTCATTGAGAATTACAGCGTAAGAAATTGAATTATAGTGGTTTGTCTGAATTTACAGGCGTGCCGTCTATTTGCGTTTAGCTCTATATATAAAAACTGAGGCTTCAAAATGATACCTGTCGTTGCGCTTGTTGGGCGCCCGAATGTGGGTAAATCCACTTTATTTAACCGTTTAACCAAGACGCGTGATGCGCTGGTTGCGGATTTCCCGGGGCTTACGCGTGACCGCAAGTATGGTCGTGCAGAAATTGAGGGTAATGAATTCATCATCGTTGATACCGGCGGTATCGACGGTACCGAAGATGGCGTTGAAACCCGTATGGCCGGGCAGTCACTGCTGGCAATCGAAGAAGCCGACATCGTCTTGTTCATGGTGGATGCGCGCGCGGGCCTGATGCCTGCCGATCAGGGCATTGCCCAGCATCTGCGCAGCCGTGAAAAAGCGACGTTCCTGGTCGCCAACAAAACTGACGGTTTAGACCCTGATAGCGCCACCGGCGATTTCTATTCCCTCGGTCTGGGCGAAGTATACGCGATTGCCGCTTCCCACGGCCGTGGTGTAGCACAACTGATTGAACACGTTCTGGTGCCGTTTGTTGGTGAAAAACCTGTAGAAGTTGAGCTGAGTGAAGAAGAAGCCAACGCCGCTTACTGGGCTGAACAGGAAGCAACCGGTGATGAAATCCCGGAAGACGAAGAAGATAATTTCGACCCGACAACATTGCCTATCAAACTGGCTATCGTCGGGCGTCCGAACGTAGGTAAGTCCACACTGACTAACCGCATTCTGGGTGAAGAGCGTGTCGTGGTTTACGACATGCCGGGCACCACGCGCGACAGTATTTATATTCCGATGGTGCGCGACGAACGCGAATACGTTCTTATCGACACCGCCGGTGTGCGCAAACGCGGTAAAGTTACTGAAACGGTTGAGAAATTCTCCGTTATCAAAACACTGAAGGCGATTGAAGACGCGAACGTCGTGATGCTGGTTATTGATGCCCGTGACGGTATCTCAGATCAGGATTTGTCACTGCTGGGCTTCATCCTCAACAGCGGGCGTTCACTGCTGATTGTGGTGAACAAGTGGGATGGAATGAGCGAAGAAGCGCGTGCTCAGGTGAAAGACCAGTTAGATCTGCGCCTCGGTTTCGTTGACTTCGCGCGTATCCACTTCATCTCAGCCCTGCACGGCAGCGGCGTGGGTAACCTGTTCGAATCCGTGATTGAAGCGTACACCTGCGCAACTACGCGTGTGAGCACTTCCTTACTGACACGTATCATGCAAATGGCGGCAGACGATCACCAGCCACCGCTGGTCAATGGCCGTCGCGTTAAGCTGAAATATGCGCACGCGGGGGGGTATAACCCGCCAATCGTGGTAATTCACGGTAACCAGGTGAAAGATCTGGCTGATTCCTACAAACGCTACCTGATGAACTACTTCCGTCGCTCACTGAAAGTGATGGGTACGCCAATACGTATTCAGTTCAAAGAGGGTGAGAACCCGTTTGAAGGCAAGCGTAATACCCTGACGCCTAACCAGATGCGTAAGCGTAAGCGTCTGATGTCTCACCTGAAAAAAAGCAAATAATGATTTACGGGGTGCATGAAAATGCGCCCCATTTTTTTTATCTCTTTTTACCCTGCAAGGAGCTGGCTGGATGTTCTGGCAGACCTGGAGTTTTGCGTTTGGCGTTACTGTTCCGAATTTACTGATCTTACTGCTGGGCGTGATGCTGCGCCGCACAGGCCTGATGGACGACAATTTCAACGAGAAAGCCAGCCGGTTAGTGTTTAACATTGCGCTGCCTTGCCTGCTCTTTTTCAGCGTTGCGCAGGGGCACGACTCCTCCGGCTCAAACCTGCCGCTGGCGCTTTACGGCGGGATCGCCACCGTCGTTTCATTTTTACTGCTGGAGCTGGTCGCCCTTAAGCTGGTGAAAGATCCCCGCGAACGCGGCATCTTTGTGCAGGGAGGATTCCGCGCCAATACCGGTATCGCCGGTCTTGCGTACGCCTCGCTGGCATTTGGTAATGAAGGCATTGCCTTAGGATCGATGTATCTGGCGGTGACGGTGATTCTGTTCAACGTGCTGTCCGTTATTACGCTGACCCGCAGCCTGAAAGGCGGGCAGGGGAAACGGATTGGGATGAAGCCGATTTTGCACGGAATAGTAACTAACCCGCTGATTATTGGTCTGGTTCTTGGCCTGGCATTTCAGTACAGCCATTTACCGATGCCGGCGACGATTGCCAGCACAGGTGATTTTATTTCCGGCATGGCGCTGCCGCTGGCGATGCTGTGCGCCGGTGCAAGTCTGGACTGGCGCGCGATGTTCCGCAGTTCTAACGTGGCGGCCTGGTCTTCGGCGTCGCGTGTTATTTTTGTCCCTGCGCTGATGACGTTCGGCGCATGGCTGTTCGGTTTTCGTGGTGCCGCGCTGGGTGTGATTTTTCTCTTTTCATGCACACCGACGGCGGCTGGTAGCTATGTGATGACGCGCGCGATGGGCGGTAACGCCACGCTGGCGGCCAATATTATCGCCGTCACAACGCTGGGATCATTTTTCACGACGGCGCTGGGGCTGTATTTACTGCGCACACTTGGCGTCATTTAGAGGAGATATACGATGGATGCGCTCTGTCCGGTCTGCGGTCAGCCGATGAGCTGGGTAAGTGGTCACTTTCACTGTGACACCTGCCAGACAAGTTACACACAAACGGCGTTATGCCCGGATTGTCAGCAACCGTTGCAGGAACTGAAAGCCTGCGGCGCAGTCGATTACTTCTGCCAAAACGGGCATGGGATGATTTCTAAAAAACGGGTGATTTTTACCTGTTCACTTTATTCAGAAGAGTGATCGTCGGGCTGAGCCTGTTTCCATAAATCGACCAGTTCTTCAGGTGTCTCAGTTTCGGGAATAATGACCACCAGACTGGCGGAGTGCTCTGCTGACGTGTAATAAATTTCGAGACGGAAATAACGCTGGTCACCCCGACCAGCGTTTTCTTTTTCCTGAGCATAAGGCAGGGCTTTATTGATGAGCTGGCAAATTTCCCGCCGTTTGTCATCACTCATGCCTGAAAGCTCAACCCGTCGCGGTCCGCTGAGTTTGGGGATAAACGCGACCCCGCCCTCACGGTAGATTTCAATTACCGTATTACTTTCCAGCGAATCTAAAGGTTTCATTTACATCACTCCAACCTGCTCCCAGGCTTCACGAACCGCTTGCGCAACCGAATCGTCAAAGCGTTTGCCCGCATTTTTGACCGTCAGCTGTGCGAAGGCGACAAAGTCAGCATCTTTCGCCAGAGATTTATCGCAGACCGTGTCGTACCAGACATACCCCGCGCGCTCCCAGGCATTGCCTCCCAGTTTAGTGGCTGCCAGATAAAATGCGCGGTTAGGGATCCCTGAATTGATATGTACGCCGCCATTATCGTCGCGGGTATTCACATACCCTTTCATGTCGGCTGGCTGCGGGTCTTTACCGAGCAGCGGGTCATCGTAGGCCGTTCCCGGGTGTGACATTGAACGTAAGCCGGTGCCGTGAATGCCTTTTGCCAGCAGGCCTTCGCCGATAATCCAGTCGGCTTTATCTGCCGTCTGCTTCAGATGAAACTGCTTCACCAGCGAACCGAACACATCCGACAGGGATTCATTCAGCGCACCCGATTGCCCGTTATAATCCAGACCCGCCTCGCTTTCGGTCACGCCGTGGGAAAGTTCGTGACCCACAACGTCAATCGCAATGGTGAACCTGTTAAAAATCTCACCGTCGCCGTCGCCAAACACCATCTGCTGACCGTTCCAGAAAGCGTTCTGATAGCCCTTGTCGTAGTGAACGGTGCCCAGCAACGCCAGCCCTTTATTGTCCAGGGAATT
Organism: Rahnella sp. ChDrAdgB13; assembly: GCF_017655185.1. Lineage (NCBI taxonomy): Bacteria > Pseudomonadati > Pseudomonadota > Gammaproteobacteria > Enterobacterales > Yersiniaceae > Rahnella > Rahnella sp. ChDrAdgB13. Next base: position 75,515 of record NZ_JAEMGT010000018.1, read on the forward strand.
ACGCTGATACGCCTGCCAGAAGAAATCATAGGTTACACCGAGATAATCATAGGCTTCATCAACAGCCACATCGCCGTTACTGGCCTCACCTTCTTTACGTACCGATTCACCCGGCAGTTTTGTGGTGTTCTTAGCGTCATAAATATCACGCTCAACCTGACCCGCTTTGGCGGTCACAATCTTTTGGGGTTTAGCATAAGGCTGCGCCATTAACGTATTGACGTGGACGAGCGTTTGTTTCGCGCACCGGCGCTGAGGTTCTGAGCCGTGCTCGATAATACGGTTAAGCATGTACGGAGGGATAACGCTGTTGTAACGCTTCGCTGAACTGTGATTCATCGTGAATCTCCTTATCAAGTGCCACCCGTGGGTGAAAGAAAGGCGTTCTGACTGCCTGATACTGAAAGGAGGCTAATGATTAGCCGTCTCCTGTCAGTATAGGACTGCGCTGCGTGATGTCCGTGAAAGATGAGATTTATCTGTCCGGCAGAGGGTCATACAAAAGATGCGGGCGTGGAGTCACGGCACGGCCGGTGGCTTTGCGCACCGAATTGCGCACCACCAGTTTTCCCTGCAAAAGCTGAGTGGTGTGAGGCGCATCCGGACGCAACATTCTGCGTTGCAGCAGGGCGATGGCTTCCGCGCCCAGTTCGTCACGCGGAACGTGAACGGCGGTCAGCGGGACATCGTGAATTTCGGCCAGATTAAATCCGTCGGTGCTGATGACGCTGATATCGCCGGGCACTGATAACCCTCTTTTCGCCAGCGCGGCTACCACGCCTGACGCCATAAAGTCGCCACCGGCCAAAATGGCGGTTGGCAACGGCTGTTCCGGTGGCAGTGAATCGAAGTATTCCAGCAGCGCCTGTTCACTTTCCTGTGCGCCAAATCCTGACGTATTCAGCAAATGCTGGCTGTCGCTGAACGTCTGATGATGGCGGGCGAACGCCTGTTTAATGCCGGTCAGGCGCAGCTCCATGGTATGACGGCGCAGACATTGCACTGTCACGATATGGGTATGACCCTGCGCGAACAGATAGTCGCAGGCGAAATCGCCCATCGTCTGGTGATCGGGGCTGACGCTGTCGTGACGCATATGCCGGTCATGGCAATTGACCAGCACACAGGGTTTTGCCATTTCTGCCGCCAGCTGATGAATATGCGGGTCGTCGATGCCGACCAGTAAAACGGCTTCAGTCAGCGGATCGGTCATTTTGGCGATGAAAAGTGCGGCGTCGGCGTTTTCTTCTTCCATTGCACAATAGCGGACACGTACTTCGTGACTGGCCGTAGACGCCAGAATGCCCTGGATCACTTTGTAGTAAAAAATATCACTGCGTACATCAAAGGCGCGGGCCGGGGCGAAAATGATGAGATTGTTGAGCATCAGCCTGCCGGTGGACAGTTCGTCAAAAACGCCCTGCGATTTGGCACATTTAAGCACAAGGTCACGGGCTTTGGTGCTGGTGTTATTTTTTCCTGCCAGAACACGCGAAACCGTGCTAATCGACAGCCCCGTCTGGTCGGCAATTTGCTGGATATTTAACTTTCCTTTCAAACTGTGATCTCCTTCAAAATCGATCCTGCAAAATTTTTCACCCAGGAAGATGGCTACCCCATAAGCTTTTGCCAGCTCCCGTTTCGCCACGAAGTTATAGCGTGAAAGCTTTTGCAAAAAATCACGTTTCGCTCACAAATCCGTCTGCCTACTCTGCGGAAGTACCTCAAATAACACATCATCTGCGGCAACGGCCGACGGATGGGAGAACAGGCATGACAATTCAAATCAACACCGAGACGGCCGCCGTGACAGGGCGTCGAAAAATAAAAGCGTTACGCTGGTGGATGCTGGCGCTGTTCCTCCTCGGCGTGACGGTTAACTACGTCACCCGAAATTCCCTGGGTTTACTGGCTGCTGAACTTAAAACCAGCCTGAACATGACGACCGAACAATATTCCTACATCGTGGCGGCGTTTCAGGCGGCCTATACGATATTCCAGCCGTTGTGCGGCTGGCTGATTGACGTCATCGGGCTGAAACTCGGCTTTCTGATTTGTGCGTCAATCTGGGCCGTAGTCTGTATGTTGCACGCGGGGGCGGGCAGCTGGATCCAGCTTGCTGTTTTGCGTTTCTTCATGGGGAGCGCCGAAGCGGCGGCCACACCAGCCAATGCGAAAGCGATTTCTGACTGGTTCCCGCGTAAGGAACGTCCAGTTGCGGCGGGCTGGGCGGGAGTCGGTTTCTCCATCGGGGCGATGCTGGCACCGCCAATTATTCTGGTGGCGCACATATCATTTGGCTGGCGTGGCGCCTTCTTGTTTTGCGGCGTGCTGTCGATGCTGTGGGTTCTGCTGTGGTGGAAATTCTACCATTCTCCGGAGACGCATCCGAACCTGAGTAAGGACGAACTGGCACTGATCCGTCAGGATAACGAACCCCAGCAGGAACGCCTGCCTTTCATTAAATCCCTGAAAATTGTTTGTAAGAACAAGAAATTCTACGGTATCGCCATCCCGGCATTTCTGGCCGAACCGGCGTGGGCCGTCTTCAGTTTCTGGGTTCCGCTGTATCTGGCCAACGAACGCGGCATGGATTTAAAACACATCGTGATGTTTGCCTGGCTGCCGTTCCTGGCCGCCGATCTGGGCAGTATTGCCAGCGGTTATCTCACCACGCTGTACCGCAAAGTGTTTGGTTGCACCCGCATTAACTCGATTGTCGCAAGCTCTGTCACCGGTGCATTCATGATGCTTTCTCTGGCGCTGGTCGCAGTCACACAAAGTCCGTACGCCGCGATTGCGCTGATCTCCATCGGTGGTTTTGGTCATCAGGTCATTTCCTGCATGCTCAGTGCGGTTGTCGTTGAAACATTTGATAAAAGCCAGGTTGCGACCGTCAACGGAATGCGCGGTTCTTCCGCATGGATCGCCAGCTTCCTGTTCTCACTGCTGATTGGCGCAGTGGCTGATTCGATAGGTTTTAATCCGCTGTTTATCGCTATGGGATTCTTTGATTTGATTGGCGCAGTCTTCCTGATTGCCCTGATCGCAGAACGCCGCAATCCGGCAAAAAGGGAGAGTGTATGAAAACGTTAAAACACTGGGAGCTTGCCGGGCAGGATAACGCAGGCGTCGATCTGCGGGTCGAAGGTAAGCATCTGTTTTGTCTGCGGGTGCTTGAAGAGGGGCTGATTCGCGTCTTTATTCAGCGCAACGGCGAACTGGCGCTGGACAGAACCTGGAGCATCGCGCCACAAAACGATGTGCCGTGGGAAGGGCGTGACCGCCTGAGCAACGAAGGTTTTTCGCAGCCGGGCTACCAGCTGTCGCAAGATGAAAACTCGCTGACTTTAGCCACTGAGGCGCTGCGCGTCACGGTTCATCAGCCGCTGTGGCTGGAGTGGGAATACAAAAATGACACTGGCGCGTGGCTGCCGCTGGTGAAAGACCGTAAAACCGGCGCATATATGCTCGGTGTTAAAAACGAAGCGTCGGCGCATTATCAGCTACGCGAGGCGCAGGATGGCGTTTACGGGCTGGGCGAAAAAGCCGGTGATCTCAACCGCAGCGGCCGCCGTTTTGAAATGCGCAATCTGGATGCGATGGGCTACAACGCCGCCAGCACTGATCCGCTGTACAAACATATTCCATTCACGATGACCCGCCGGAATGACGTCAGTTTTGGTCTGTTCTACGACAATCTCAGCAATGTCTGGCTGGATCTGGGAAATGAGCTGGATAACTACCATTTGCCATATCGCCGTTTCAGCGCGGAAGCGGGCGATCTTGATTACTACCTGTTTATCGGGCCGACGTCACTGGACGTCACCAAGAAACTGGTGAAGCTGACCGGTAAAACCACGTTTGGCCCGAAATGGAGCCTCGGTTACAGCGGCTCGACGATGTATTACACCGACGCACCGGATGCCCAGCAACAGCTGATGAAATTCATCACGCTGTGCCAGCAGCATGAAATACCGTGCGATTCCTTCCAGCTTTCATCGGGTTACACGTCGATTGGCAACAAACGTTACGTGTTCAACTGGAACTACGACAAAGTGCCTGAGCCGGAAGTGATGTCGAAAGCGTTTCTCGACGCGGGTATTCGTCTGGCCGCCAACATCAAACCTTGCTTATTGCAGGATCACCCGCAGTACGGGCAGGTGGCGGAGCAGGGCTTGTTCATTCGCGATAGCGAAAGCAACGTGCCTGAGCGCTCGGTTTTCTGGGATGACGAAGGATCGCATCTCGATTTTACACATCCGTCCGCCGTACGCTGGTGGCAAAAAGGCGTGACGCAGCAGTTACTGGAAAAAGGCATCGGCTCGACCTGGAACGACAACAACGAATACGAAGTCTGGGACAGCGACGCGCGCTGCCACGGTTTCGGCAAATCGATCGCCATCAAACACATCCGCCCGGTTATGCCGTTGCTGATGATGCGTGCGTCATTTGAAGCGCAGCAAAACTTTGCTCCGGAAACCCGTCCGTACCTTATTTCGCGTTCCGGCTGTGCGGGCATGCAGCGTTATGTGCAGACGTGGAGCGGCGATAACCGCACTAACTGGCAGACGCTGCGTTACAACACACGGATGGGCATCGGGATGAGTTTGTCCGGTTTGTACAATGTCGGGCACGACGTCGGCGGGTTCTCCGGCGATAAACCGGAAGCCGAGCTGTTTGTCCGCTGGGTACAAAACGGCGTGATGCATCCGCGCTTCACTATTCACTCATGGAATGACGATAACACCGTGAATGAGCCGTGGATGTATCCGCAGGTGACGCCACTGATCCGCGATGCAATCCGCCTGCGTTACCGTCTGTTGCCGTATTTCTACACGTTGCTGTGGCAGGCGCATGCGGAAGACGAACCGATGCTGCGTCCGACGTTCCTCGATCACGAGCATGATAAAAATACATTCGCTGAAACCGATGATTTCCTGATGGGGCGCGACTTGCTGGTTGCCAGCGTTGTCGAAGAAGGCCAGCGCGAACGCCGCGTTTATTTGCCGGATAACGGTATCGGCTGGTGTGATTTCTATACTGGCGAATGGTTTGCCGGTGGTCAGACAATCACGCGCGCTGCGCCGCTGGATCGCCTGCCATTGCTGGTGCGCGCCGGTGCTGCGCTGCCGCAATCTTCCCGTCTGGCGCACGTTGACGCCAGCCGTGATATGTTGCGTGAATTGCATGTTTATCCGGCCGCAGGCCAGGCGAAATCGAGCGGTTTGTTGTTTGAGGATGATGGCGAAAGCCATCGCTGGGAGCAAAATCATGCGCTGTGGGTGAACTGGGAAATTACCAGTAACGCGCAACGTATTGATCTCACGCTGACTCAGCGTGGTGATTTCAAACCCGCCTGGAAAACCCTGAGTATCGTGCTGCCGGAAAGCGAAGTGCGTGAGCTTTGGGTAAATGGCGTGAAGACAAATAGCTATAATCTGTAAGCTTTTCAAACGCCTCCCCCTGCGTTAAGGGGGGAGGTTTCAAATCTGATACTTATTTAACCGCACGTTTCCGCGCTTTCTTCTCCAGCACAATCGATTTCACTTCACTTTCAATCCAGCCATCGGCCAGACGTGTTTTCAGCGTATCGCCCGGAGCGGTCTGCGTAGTTTTCTTCAAAAGCGCACCCTGTGGCGTAGTGGTTACGCTATAGCCGCGGGCAAGGGTCGCCAGCGGACTGACGCTTTCAAGTTGCGTGCAGGCGGTGCCAAAACGCTGACGACTTTCCGCCAGCTGCGATGACATCGCCTGTTGCAGCCGGTATTGCAGCTGCTGAACCCGTTGCTGGGCGCGGTGAATTCGGGGCTGGGGTTGTTGCTGATTCAGACGCTGTTGCAGCCTGTCAGTACGGCGCAGCATCTGGCGCAGCTGGTTTTGCATCGCTTCATCCAGACGGCGGCGCAGTTTGAACAGCGCGGTTTGCTGTCGCGCGAGACGTAAATGCGGATGCTGTTGTTGGAGGCGGTGATTCAGGCGCGAAAAACGCTGCGCCAGTTGTGCGAGATAATAATCCATCGCCATTTCAAGACGCTGCTGCTGTGACTGAATCTGGCGCAGCAACTCCAGCTGATTGCGGCTGATCAACTCTGCGGCTGCCGACGGCGTCGGGGCGCGTAAATCTGCCACAAAATCGGCAATTGTTACGTCAGTTTCATGGCCGACGGCGCTGACGATGGGAATGTGGCTGGCGAAAATCGCCCGCGCCACGCGCTCATCGTTAAAGCTCCACAAATCTTCCAGCGAACCGCCACCACGCCCGACAATCAGTACATCGACTTCTTCGCGGTCATTGGCGAGCGCAATGGCGCGGACAATTTGCCCCGGCGCATCTGCACCCTGAACGGAGGTCGGATAGATAATGACGGGCAGGGAAGGATCACGGCGTTTGAGCACGTTCAGCACATCGTGCAGCGCGGCACCGCTGGCCGAAGTAATGACCCCGACACATTTCGCAGGCGAGGGCAGCGGCTGTTTGAACTGCGCATCGAACAACCCTTCGGCGGCCAGCTGCTGCTTCAGTAAATCGAATTTCTGCTGCAATAAACCGTCACCGGCTTCCTGCATACTCTCGGCAATCAGCTGATAATCGCCGCGTGGTTCATACAACGTAATGGTCGCGCGGACCAGAACCTGCTGACCGTTTTGCGGACGAAACGTGGTGCGTCGATTGGAATTGCGGAACATCGCGCATTTGACCTGAGCACGGTCATCTTTGAGCGTAAAATACCAGTGGCCGGAGGATGGCTGAGAGAAGTTTGAAATCTCACCGGAGAGCCAGACCTGACCCATTTCGTTTTCCAGCAACTGTCGGACCGTCTGATTCAGGCGGCTTACGGTAAAAATAGGAGGCGAAGAAGGTAGTGGCATGTGATCCAGATCAAATTCAAAAACAGAGACTTAATCGACTGATACTACATACCCTAAAAAGGTAATCAAGAAGTTTTTCCAAATAGTGCTGGTCGGGATGCGCACTCACCTGTATAATCCCGCTGCAATATTTTATCTTTTCCGCATCCACCTTGGTGAGATATTGCCCATGCTACGTATCGCAAAAGAAGCACTAACGTTCGACGACGTTCTCCTTGTTCCAGCTCACTCCACAGTTCTGCCCAATACTGCCGACCTCGGTACTCAACTGACCGCTAAAATCCGTCTGAATATCCCTATGCTGTCCGCAGCAATGGATACCGTGACTGAAGCGAATCTGGCGATTGCTCTGGCGCAGGAAGGCGGCCTTGGTTTCATTCACAAGAACATGTCTATTGAGCGTCAGGCGGAAGAAGTCCGTCGCGTGAAGAAGCATGAAAGCGGCGTTGTTGCTGACCCTAAAACGGTGACTCCGGCGACCACTTTACGTCAGGTTAAAGAACTCACTGAAATTAACGGTTTTGCCGGTTACCCGGTTGTGACCGAAGAAAACGAACTGGTCGGTATTATTACCGGTCGTGACGTGCGCTTCGTGACCGATCTGGAACAGCCTGTGACCGCGGTAATGACGCCGAAAGAACGTCTGGTTACCGTGAAAGAAGGCGAAGCCCGTGAAGTCGTCCTGCAAAAAATGCACGAAAAACGCGTAGAGAAAGCGCTGGTTGTTGACGCGCAATTCCATCTGCTCGGTATGATCACCGTAAAAGACTTCCAGAAAGCCGAACGTAAACCAAACGCCTGTAAAGATGAGCAGGGCAGCCTGCGCGTCGGTGCTGCGGTTGGCGCAGGCGCTGGCAACGAAGAGCGTATCGATGCGCTGGTTGCGGCCGGTGTTGACGTTCTGCTGATCGACTCCTCACACGGCCATTCTGAAGGCGTTCTGGAACGTATCCGCGCCACCCGTGCCAAATACCCGGATCTGCAAATCATCGGCGGTAACGTCGCGACGGGCGCAGGTGCTCTGGCACTGGCTAAAGCTGGCGTGAGCGCGGTTAAAGTCGGTATCGGCCCTGGTTCAATCTGTACCACCCGAATCGTCACCGGCGTCGGTGTTCCGCAAATCACTGCCGTTTCTGACGCGGTTGAAGCGCTTGAAGGCACCGGTATTCCGGTTATCGCTGATGGCGGTATCCGCTTCTCCGGCGATATCGCAAAAGCTATCGCTGCCGGCGCAAGCTGCGTGATGGTCGGCGGTATGCTGGCTGGTACCGAAGAATCTCCTGGCGAAATCGAACTGTATCAGGGGCGTTCATACAAATCTTACCGCGGTATGGGATCCCTGGGCGCGATGTCCAAAGGCTCTTCTGACCGTTACTTCCAGACTGATAACGCCGCAGACAAACTGGTTCCGGAAGGTATCGAAGGTCGCGTCGCGTATAAAGGCCGTCTGAAAGAAATCATCCATCAGCAAATGGGCGGTCTGCGCTCCTGTATGGGGCTGACCGGTTGTGCTACCATCGACGACCTGCGCACCAAGGCTGAATTTGTTCGTATCAGCGGTGCAGGGATCCAGGAAAGCCACGTGCACGACGTGACGATTACCAAAGAGTCACCGAACTACCGCATGGGTTCTTAATCCCATAGTCGCTGCTGCGCGTCGGCGAGCCGGCGTTGGAAGCTGGCTCAAAATGCTCATTTACGTCATGTAAACTGCGCTTTTTCGCCAGCTTCCGCCTTGCCTCACCTTAGCTCGCGAGCGCCTGGATCGAGTCACTACAAATTTATACCCAGCCCGATATTTCCGGGCTGATTAATATTCCGTTTTAACGCTTTTATTGCTTTCTGGAAAACGCCCCCTCATGAGCGAAAATATTCACAAGCACCGTATCCTGATCCTCGATTTCGGCTCCCAGTACACCCAACTTGTTGCGCGCCGCGTGCGTGAACTGGGTGTCTATTGCGAACTCTGGGCCTGGGACGTAACCGAAGCCCAAATCCGCGAATTCAACCCGAACGGGATCATCCTGTCCGGCGGCCCGGAAAGTACCACCGAGCATGACAGCCCGCGCGCCCCTGATTACGTCTTTGAAGCCGGCGTACCGGTTCTGGGCGTCTGCTACGGCATGCAAACCATGGCAATGCAGTTAGGCGGCCATGTTGAAGGTTCAAACGAGCGCGAATTTGGTTATGCGCAGGTTGAAGTTCAGACTGAAAGCGCGCTGATCCGCGACATTCAGGATGCCCTGAGCGAAAACAATAAACCGCTGCTCGACGTCTGGATGAGCCATGGCGATAAAGTCACCGCAATCCCGTCTGATTTCGTGACCGTTGCCAGCACCGAGACGTGCCCGTTTGCCATTATGGCCAACGAAGAAAAACGCTTCTACGGTGTGCAGTTCCACCCGGAAGTGACGCACACCCGTCAGGGCCTGCGACTGCTCGAGCGCTTCGTGATGGATATCTGCGAGTGTGAAGCTCTGTGGACGCCAGCGAAAATTATCGAAGACGCCGTTGAACGTCTGCGCGTGCAGATTGGCGACGACCACGTGATCCTCGGCCTGTCCGGCGGCGTTGACTCCTCCGTCACCGCGATGTTGCTGCACCGCGCCATTGGCGACCGTCTGACCTGCGTGTTCGTGGATAACGGCCTGCTGCGTCTTAACGAAGCGGATCAGGTGCTGGAAATGTTCGGTGACCGTTTCGGTCTGAACATCGTTCACGTTGCTGCGGAAGACCGTTTCCTCTCTGCGCTGGCCGGTGTTGATGAACCTGAAGCCAAACGTAAAATTATCGGTCGCGTGTTCGTTGAAGTCTTCGACGAAGAAGCCTGTAAGCAGGATGAAGTGAAATGGCTGGCGCAGGGCACCATCTACCCTGACGTTATTGAATCTGCCGCTTCTGCCACCGGTAAAGCACACGTCATCAAATCGCACCACAACGTGGGCGGTCTGCCGAAAGAAATGAAACTGGGTCTGGTTGAGCCGTTGAAAGAGCTGTTCAAAGACGAAGTGCGTAAAATCGGTCTGGAACTCGGCCTGCCGTACGACATGCTTTACCGTCACCCGTTCCCGGGCCCGGGCTTAGGTGTTCGCGTACTGGGCGAAGTGAAGAAAGAGTACTGTGACCTGTTGCGTCGCGCCGATGCTATCTTCATCGAAGAACTGCACAAAGCCGACCTGTACAACAAAGTCAGCCAGGCGTTTACCGTCTTCCTGCCAGTCCGTTCCGTTGGCGTGATGGGCGATGGCCGTAAATACGACTGGGTGGTTTCCCTGCGCGCAGTAGAAACCATCGACTTCATGACCGCGCACTGGGCGCATCTGCCGTACGATTTCCTCGGCCGCTGCTCTAACCGCATCATCAACGAAGTTAACGGCATTTCCCGCGTGGTTTATGACATCTCCGGTAAACCACCGGCGACGATTGAGTGGGAATAAGTTTTAGAGAAATCTAAAATTTAGCGCAACAAAAACGCCAGCAGGATCGCAAGATCGGCTGGCGTTTTTTAATGTCTGAAATTCTCAGAATGTTATTTCAAATGCGCCGCAAACCCGCTTTTCTCCGGCGTGATTTCAGCTTTAAGCGTCAGTGAAGGAATATCATAGTCGCCGCCATTTTGCTGACGGAAGGCGATTGGTGTTGTGGTTTCCAGCGTATCCAGCCGGGTCGCCAGTTCATCGCAAAGCTGATGAAAGCGTGCTTCATCCGTGCGGCCGGTGCGGTAGAACACCAGCGGCGGGAGCACGGTAAAGCCCGGATAATGCAGGATCCCATGATGGATGGGGAACAGTAAATCGTCTATGGAACCGTTGATACCTCGTGCACTGTAATGTGGTTCCCAGCCGCCGGTAGTGACCATCAGCATGGCGCGTTTACCGGCCATTTTACCTTCTCCGTAACGGTCCCCCCAGTGTGTGTCGGAATGCTCACCGACGCCGTAAGCAAATCCATAGGCATAAACGCGTTCCACCCACCCTTTCATAATCGCCGGCATTGAGAACCACCACAGCGGAAACTGAAAAATCACCGAATCCGCCCACATTAACTTTTCCTGCTCGGCGGCGATGTCCGGACTTTGCGTCCCGTTTTTGAATGCCCGCTGTGAATCCTGCGAAGGATTGAAAGGCGTGTCCGTCGAAGGCGATGTGTTGTCAGCGGCGTCCAGCGGAGCTTTCCATTGCATGGCGTACAGGTCAGAAATCTGCACGCTATGACCGGCGGCCTCCAGGTGTTTTACTGCGAAATCTTTCAGCGAACCGTTTAGAGATTTTGGTTCCGGATGGGCGTAGACGATTAAAATATTCATGGCGAACTCTCCGTTAAGTGATGAAAGCAGAGTAGGCCGCCGTCAGGTATAGTTAAAATGAATTTAAAATATACCAGGTATAGTTATGAATAATTTCGGACGTCTCGATCTCAACTTGTTGCTCACGCTGGATGTCCTGCTGGCGGAGCACAATGTCACGCGGGCGGCGCAGCGGCTGAACCTTTCGCAACCTTCAATCAGTGTTCAGCTGGCTAAATTACGTGAGTTTTTTGACGATCCGTTACTGCTGCCGGGCCCGCGCGGCATGCATCCGACAGCGCGGGCTGATGAGTTACGGGAACCTCTGCAACAGGCGCTGGCTGCTCTGGCGTCTGCGGTTTCTGCCGGTGACGTTTTCGATCCGTCGAAGGCAGAGAATACCTGGAATCTGGGCGCGGCGGATTATGGCGAATCCACCGTTGTATTGCCTGTGCTCCAGGCATTCCGCGCTGTAGCGCCCGGAACAAAACTGGCGATTTTTGAGACATCACCGGTGCGGATTATGCGGAAAATGCAGCGAGGAGAACTGGATCTGGCATTTCATACGGGGGAAGCGGTGCTCAAGGATTTACACAGCACGTTATTGTTTTCCGAACGTTATGTGCTGGTCGGCAGGAAAGGACATCCGCAGCTCGCGAAGCCCGTCACTATGCCGGTATTTTGCTCGCTTGAACATGTGATCGTTTCGCCTGATGGTGGTGGATTTCAGGGCATAACCGACAGCTCGCTGGCAGAAACCGGATTATCGCGGCGCGTGGTGCTCTCCGTGCCGCATTTCCTGTTTGTCATTCAGGTTCTGCTGACCACCGATTTAGTCTCCATGCTTCCCGAGCGTCTGGTGCGTGGCAACCCCGCGTTGCACCTTACCGAACCGCCCGTGAAAGTTCCCGGTTTTGAGATGCACATGTACTGGCACGAACGCTCGCACCGCGACCCGGCGCATATCTGGTTACGGGAATTCATGAGCAGTGCGGTGTGAAGAAAGCGGCATAAAGAAAATAAAAAAGGCAGCCTTCTGGCTGCCAGGAAAAAGATGTTCAACGCACAGCTTTAGTCGTGAACCGCCTGAATCAACGTGTCGTTAATCCATTGATTGACACTTTTACCTGATACCTCTGCGGCGACATTGATTGCTGCATGGACTTCCGGCTGTATACGCAGGCTTATTTTCCCGCTGGCCGGACGCTGAGGTTCGCGACCTTGCTCTGAACAATAGCTCAGGTAATCCTCCACGGCGTCTTCGAAAGCAAGCCTAAGGTCCGTGACATTATCAGCGTGAAAACCGATGACATCCTGAATTCCGGCTATACGACCGACGAGACATTTGTCTTCATCGCTGTATTCAATTTTTGCAGCATACCCCTGATAGGTCATAGTACTCATGGTTTTACTCCTATAGCCTCAAGGAATGTTTTGGCATCACGTACCTGATAAATTTTTGCTTCTTTCTCCGGGTGCGGTCGATGAAAAGAGGCAACAACATTATTGATTTCAAAACGAACCCGCGACCCTTTTCCTTCACTAACTTTGGCACCTAAGGCGATAAACAAAACTTCCATTTTTCTCCATTCCACCGCTGAAGATGTAGGCAAGGAAAAAATGAGATGTAACGTTTTCAGGTGTCCGCTATTAAGCATGTTCATGATTAGTCGATCCTTCGATAATGGCTGAGTCGCCAGAACATGAAAATGATATCATTATTTGATATCAAAAAGTATTCTTATCAATAAAAAAGGCAGCCCCCTGGCTGCCTCTCAAAAATGCTGACTAACGCGCCTGACTTAGTTTGACTGGAACAATTTGGTGTCGGTCGCCAGGCCATCGACGACAACTTTCAGATCATTGGCGGTCACTTTCTGGGTGTCGTTGGAGACTTGTTTACCAAACCCTTTACGGACAACTTTCATGACCGGTTTACCGGTGCTCGCGTCGATCAGCTCGCCTTCAAAGAATACTTCGGTATCGCGGGTACGGTGTCCGCTGGCGGTTTCAGCCCCGGCAATCACCAGTGCCACCGGGATCACTTCATAGAATTGCAGGCCTTCCGCTGATGTATTCACACCGGTAATCGCACCTTTGAAAATCAAAGTGCGCGGACCTGCATGATCGGTCAGTTGCAGGCGTTCTCCCATGGCCGGTTTCAGGCGGCTGTTGGCGTAATCCAGCACACCCTGCAGCGTTTCTTTACTGATTTGTGGAGTCGGTTGTGGTTCCGGATAGAATTTGATCGGCTCATACATCAGGTAAGAATAATTTGACGCTTTAAAGGAAGGATCAATCCAGCGCAGCACAGGTGTGCCTGATGCAGTTTTGGTTTCTTTAAGGTTGGAGTAATCGCCGAGGAAGCCAGAGAATTTTTCGCTCTGGGTTACATGGCTGGTACAGCCTGCAAGGAACAGGGCGCCGGTCACCAGTGCGGCCTGCATCAGTTTTATTTTTTTCATTCGTACCCTCGGAAATTTTAAGGAAGACAGAGTATGTATAGCACCGCTGTGGAATTTAACCTCTTAACTACAAAGAAAAATTGATGTTAGTCAGGATCGCGAAAAAATGGCCATGCGCACAAATGATTAATGATCTAATTATTTGCAAGGTGAATGAAATAGATAATACTCACCTTTCGGACTTTCGCCGGTAGAGATAATGATCCAGCCTTTTGACAGATAAAAACCAACTGAATTTTTACTCTTTACCAGACATTTCAGAGAGCCTCTGCGGGTAAAGGTGGTCTCGGCGGCGTGCAACAAAGCCGAGCCTGCACCGGTCCCCTGAAACTGCGGATCGATAAACAGGTTATGCAGGAAATTCTCCTGTGTAAAAACAGAGGCAAATCCCAGCAGATGCCCGTCCCGTTCAGCGACCAGAATCTTTTCGCCGATCACCGCACGGTCAAAATCTTCCAGCTGAAAATCGTCTTCCAGCCATGTCCAGGTCTGTTTGCGTGAAGCCAGATACAAGGTGCGTAAAAACGGACGATCAGCTTCTTCATAAGGCCGGATGTTAAGTGGGGATGTCAAAGAGTGAATTCCTTTGAAAATATGAGGGCAGAGAACGTTCACTTCACTGAGCCATACTGCCAGCGACTTTGCGGGAGTTCAATTGGGTTTGTGGTACACGTGTGATTTAATCAACAAAAAATTGATATTTCAACATTCGGTTGATATCGTGTTTGCATCTAATGCAATCGCGGACTACAACACCCATGCCCAAAATTCCACCAGACGCCACAGCCGAAAGAGCACTCGTTCTGAAAACGCTCTTCGCCTCCGTGGAGGCTCTTGAGGTGGCCATCGGCAACAATACTGAAATCGTAGTTCATGACCTGACAAATCCGTCGTCTTCCGTGTTGAAAATTGCCAATGGTCACGTTTCTGGCCGGGCGGTAGGGGATTCCATGTTCAGCGGCCCGGACGGTGATTTAGGATTCGCCGGTCTTCTCAACGCCCGGAATACGGCTTCTCCATCCTCAGAACCGCTGGTTATTGCGGATTACACAACAGTGACCGCGAAAGGAACAAAACTGAAAAGCGCCACGACGGTTTATCGCGACGCGGAGGGCGTCGCATTTGCCAGCCTGTGTATCAACGTTGATCTCAGTGAAGTTGAAATTGCTCATGCGGCGCTCGGGCGCCTGCTCAGACAGTATTCTTCAGAAAATACGCCGCAAAATTCCCAAACCGATCTCGAGTCCATGATGGAAGAAATCATTGATTCTTCCCTGTCTCAGTCGGGGCGAGCGGGTAAACCGATGAATAAAAAAGAGAAACTCGAAGCCGTCAGAGTTATGCAGGATCGCGGGATGTTTATCGTCAAAGGCGGCGTTGAAAAGGCGGCCAGCAAACTGGGCGTTACCCGCTACACCATCTACAACTATCTGGATGAAATTAAGAAATCCGGTGGCGATGAATAGTGGTCACTAACAGTGAGGAGTCTGAAATGGAAATATCAATTTATCAGGTCGATGCGTTTGCATCGCAAAGTTTTAGTGGAAATCCGGCGGCCGTTTGCCCGTTGCCTCACTGGCTGGATGACAGCGTTTTAAGCAATATTGCCCGTGAAAATAATCTTTCCGAAACGGCTTTCTTCGTCAAAAACGGTGACCATTATGAGCTGCGCTGGTTCACGCCGGGCACCGAAGTGGATTTATGCGGTCATGCCACGCTGGCGGCGGCGTGGGTGATAAGCCAGGCGCTGGGCGATAAATCCGCATCGCTGCGGTTTTCTACCCGCAGCGGAGATTTATGGGTGACCTGCCAGGATGAGGTTTTCCACATGGATTTCCCGGTGAAATCTCCGGCGTCTTTCACGCTGCCAGACGGACTCACTCAGGCACTAGGGCTGACAGCACCGATCACCGCGGTGCTTAAAACCGATGATATTATCATTGTGATTGAAGATGCTGCCGCACTGGAAGCTCTCGCGCCGGATTTCGCAGCGCTCAATGCTTTTGATACCCGTGGCGTGGTGGTCACCGCTGCGGGCGATAATTTTGATTTTGTCTCCCGCTGGTTCGGGCCTCGCGTGGCGGTGAATGAAGATCCGGTTACCGGTTCAGCCCACACCTCGCTGGCACCGTATTGGTCGAAACGTCTGAATAAAACGCAGATGAACGCCCGGCAGGGCGGTGCGCGTAAAGGCGAACTGCAATGTGAAATGAGCGGAAATGATCGGGTGATTATCAGCGGCAAAGCGGCGCTGTATATGCGAGGTACAATTTATCTTAATTAAAATCTATCGCTTAAGTCCTCTCAATTAATTTATTTCCAATAGCTAAGTTGTTTATATGACAGAGAAAAACAAATCGGTGGATCCCCGTGATTCACGAATAGTTTATATCACGCTGGCGGCCGTCTTAATTTTCTACGGCATGTTGCTGATATCAAGCTTCTGATTTTATGTCTGAATCGAGGAATTCATTATGCTCACAGGGACCTTACCTTTTCCCAAAGTCCGTAAAAGCGGCAATCTTTATTTTGTTTCCGGCGAAGTACCGATTACCGCGGAAGGCACAACGCCCGCCGGAATTGAAGCGCAGACCCATTTGGTATTTTCGAAAATAGCCGGATCGCTTAAAGAATATAACCTGACACTCGATGATGCTGTTTCCGTGAATGTTTACCTGACCGATAAGAAGGATTTCAAAGCCTTTAACGAGGCGTATGTAAAACATTTCAACGCGCCATATCCTGCCCGGACAACAGTTTGCGTGGAACTTCTGGTCGATGTTTTACTGGAAATTAATCTTATTGCGTCGGCGGCGAAATAACACGCTGTACGAAAAATCCTGATTGACCTTCTCAGGCTCGCCACCAATAATGCTTCCTTGACTCGGGGTGCCGCTCTTGCAAAAGAACGGCTGAGATTTTACCCGTATTACCTGATCTGGATTATGCCAGCGTAGGGAAGTCAGGTATCTCTCCCGATACCGCCTTCTTTAGCGCCGGTGGGGAGAACTATGAATACCCGACCTTCCGTGTTTCCCGGCGCAACATCCGCCGCTTCTTTACGACAACTTCGTGCCTCCGCGCCGCTGGTTCACTGCCTGACCAATGACGTGGTGCAATCCTTTACGGCCAATGTTCTTCTGGCGCTCGGTGCCTCACCGGCAATGGTGACTGACCCGGCCGAAGCCGCGCAGTTCAGCGCGGTGGCCGATACCTTACTGGTTAATGTCGGCACGCTGACCCGTCCTCATGCTGAGGCGATGCTGGCAGCGATTCACGCAGCAAATCAGGCCGGAAAACCCTGGGTGCTGGATCCGGTTGCCGTCGGCGGCCTGAGCTGGCGCACGGAGTTTTGCCTTGAACTCATCAAACTTACACCCGCCGCCATCCGCGGAAACGCCTCTGAAATCCGTGCGCTTAGCGGCCTGAGTGCGTCCGGGCGTGGCGTAGACAGCGGCGATGATTCGCTGTCTGCCTTACCGGCTGCACAGCAACTGGCGCTGGAAACCGGCGGGGTGGTGGCTGTCACCGGTGAAACTGATTACGTCACCGACGGCGAACGCAGCTGGTCAGTTCCCGGCGGACATCCGATGATGACCCGCATCGTCGGCACCGGTTGTTCGTTATCAGCGGTTGTTGCGGCGTTTGCCGCATTGCCTGGCAAACGTCTGGATAACGTTGCCGCGGCATGTCGCGTCATGTCTTGTGCAGGTGAGCGTGCCTGCGCAGTGGTGAAAGGGCCGGGCAGCTTCACACCAGAGTTTCTCGATAACCTGTATTTGATGCGCGAAGAGTGGCTGAACGGGGAAAAAATCGGATGAAAAGAATCAATGCCCTGACCATAGCAGGTACTGACCCGAGCGGCGGCGCGGGGATCCAGGCAGATCTCAAAACCTTCTCGGCGCTCGGCGCGTATGGCACGAGCGTTATCACGGCGCTGGTGGCGCAAAATACCCGTGGCGTGCAGTCTGTTTACAACATTGAGCCGGATTTCGTGGCCGCGCAGCTCGATTCAGTACTCAGCGACGTGCGAATCGACAGCACTAAAATCGGCATGCTGGCGAACAGCCAGATTGTTGAAGCGGTCGCTGAAAGGCTTAAGTATTATCAGCCGCCTTTTGTGGTGCTTGATACCGTCATGCTGGCAAAAAGTGGCGATCCGCTGCTGTTGCCGGAGGCCGTTGACGCCGTGCGCCGTTTGCTGATTCCGCAGGTTTCAATTATTACCCCCAATCTGCCGGAAGCCGCTGCGTTACTGGAATGCCCGGTGGCGCTGACTGAAGCAGAAATGCGTGAACAGGGCGAAGCGTTACTGGCGATGGGATGTGAAGCGGTGCTGATGAAAGGCGGTCATCTGAGTGATGAAGAAAGCCCGGACTGGTTGTTTATGACCGGTTCACGCGAGCGGTTTACCGCACCGCGCGTGAATACCCGGCACACGCACGGAACGGGGTGTACATTATCGGCCGCGCTGGCGGCACTGCGACCGCGGCATAACAACTGGGCCGATACCGTACGCGAAGCAAAAGAATATCTCCAGCAGGCACTGATGCAGGCCGACTCACTGGAAGTCGGCCACGGCATCGGGCCTGTGCATCATTTCCACCGCTGGTGGTAAAACCGCTCAGGCGCGGCGCTGGGTTTCGCTCAGCGCCTCTTCTGCCTGGTGATACATCGTCAGCGCCTGTTGCAGATGCACGGCGTCAAACGGGTTTAGCGGGTAGAATTTCGCTTCTTTGCGCGGTCGCAGCATTATACGGATCTTCGTGGCCGAAACACGCTCAAACCGGTAGCTGGCAATATCCTGATTTTCCTCATCTTTCCACGACAGCAACAGCGCCGCGTGCTCACCGGTACGACGCCCGATAAACTGTTCGTGCAGCCACAATCCTTCGCATTCACCGTCTTTTTGCAGCTTCTTGCCGCTGAACCACGCGGATTCTGCCTGCATCAGCAGCGACTGTGGCGTGATTTCTTCACGCAGCTTGCGCCACAGTGGCTGGTTATTCTCCATCTGCCAGCAAGCCATGCCGAGATAATCATTCAGCTCACGCCAGTCGCTTTCCAGCTGCTCTTTCAGCTCAGGTTCCTGAATATGCATAAACTGTTGCAGACCGGTAGCCTGTTCACCCAGCTTGTTGTAAGCAATTACGGTCATGGTACGTGGCTTGCGGCGAAACGTAATCCATAGCAGAAATTTGGGAATGCGGAAGGTAATGGCCTGAATGGTCAGTTTATAGCGGTTGCCGCGTGACATGACAATTCCGTTAGACGTCCCGCGTTTGTCCTGATAATTCCTCACCAGTACCACACTGTTCTGACCCATCCAGCCTGTGACGTAGTGCTCTTTTTCGCTTTCAGCCACGTCCAGATCGCGCACGACCTGGCTGATTTTCTCGACATCGAGCTGCGATAAGGACAGCGACTGATCTGCGCTGTAGTAGCTTTTTTTCAGGGGGGATGCAGAAGGCATAAAAGTATCCACGATATTAATGTGGTTTACAGCTTACACCAAGTTGTCATACAAATTTTGGGGCTACGCCGCAAAACGGGCATCTTTTTCGGATTACGTTAACCATGATGACGAAATTTTCCGAGGCGTCTCGTATTACACCGTCTGAATACAAGGAAAAGTTTATGGATAAGCCCGTTCAGTGAACACCACGCGAGCTAGATCTGGTGGATATGCGCGTTGGCTATTTGAGATATTGTGAAGAGAACTACAGCAGTCTGGATGACGATAAACTTGGCGCATTTGGTCCGCCGGAAGCCTTCTACCATCCGCAGAAGGACTGGACCAAACTTCCCTGAAACGCGTTGTACCCCGCCCGTTGGCATTGCGCTAAAACGCGGGGAAAACTGTTTTGCCAGATCTATTCCGCATCAAACCAGTCGCTGTTTTGCTCAGCAATGGGCGTGATGGTGGAAATCATCTCCTGCAAATGAATGCGGATGGCTTTTTCGGCCGCGTCCGGATCGTGCGCTTTCAGTCCGTCAAAAATGGCGTAGTGCTGCGCGATGAGATTTTCCGGCGGCGACACTTTACTGAGCGTCAGAAACCGTACGCGATCCATCGTGGCTTTAATGTGCTCGACGGTTTCCCACGCCAGGCGGCAGTCAATAATCTGCGCGATGGTGCGGTGAAATTCATCGTCGAGTAACAGGAATTCCTGTGTTTGCTGGCTTTTTGCCGCCAGCGTCTGCCGTTCAAGATTGTGCTCCAGCAGCGCGAGATCTTTATCCGTCGCGACCATGGCGGCGCGGCGGACGACGGCGGTTTCAACGGCTTCACGAATAAAACGGCCGTCGGCCACCCGTTTGGAAGAAATTTTCATCACGTAAGTGCCGCGCTGTGGCAGAACTTGTACCAGCCCGGCTTCAGCCAGTTTAATAAAGGCTTCGCGAACCGGCTGGCGGGAAACATTAAAACGCGTGGAAATTTCTTTCTCCGACAGGAACGCCCCCGGTGCGATGGCACAGGTGACAATGTCCTGACGCAAGGTGCGGTAAATCTGCTGATTTACCGGCACATTACTGAGAAATTCAAAGGAGTCTGTCATGGGCAAAATTTGTCTTCAGAATCAGGAGAAGATAATACTAACATGAGTTTTCTCAGGATTTTGAGATTGTTAGCGCAAGGTTTTATCAAATTATTGGGAATTAATATGCTCGCGGCAATAGAGTTTTTTATAGGCCGCTGGGGCTTTGTTGAATAAATCGGATTTAGATAAAAGCTCCCCTCGTCGCCGACTTCCTCAGGTAATCCGTAC
>NZ_JAEMGT010000137.1:0-14672 GCF_017655185.1 Rahnella sp. ChDrAdgB13
TTTGTCGAGCATTTCGAACGCGGCGCGATTGACATCGCACAGCCGAGCGTCAGCAAAGTTGGCGGTATCACCGCCATGTTGAAAGTCTTCGCGTTAGCAAAACAATATTCTGTCCGGGTTGTTCCGCACTGCTTCTATTATGGCGCCGGCCTGATAGCGACCGCGCAACTGGTGGCCTTGCTTGATGAAAGTGTCAGTCTGGAGGTGCCTTTCATTCAGTGGCAGGAACAACTTTATCCGCAGCTGGACTTCACGCCACATATGGTTTTACCTGATGCGCCGGGTCTGGGTTTTGAGCCTTCTCCCGCCGTCATTCAGAAATATCTCGTCAGCTCACAAACTCTTTCCCTGATGACGGAGGCGGCTCATGCATAAATCCAATTACCGCGTCATTATCGCCCTGCTGCTGTTCTTTGCGGGCATGCTGAATTATCTCGATCGCGCCGCGCTTTCGGTCATGGCACCGCTGATCAAAGGCGATTTGCACATTGACGATGCGCAGATGGGGATTCTGTTCAGCGCCTTCTTCATCGGTTACTGCCTGTTTTGTTTCATCGGGGGCTGGAGCGCTGACAGATTCGGGCCACGCAAAGTGTTCGGGCTGGCGGCAGCTTTCTGGTCGGTATTCTGCGGTGCTACGGCGCTGGTGACAGGTTTCGGGCATTTGCTGGTCGTGCGGGTAATGTTTGGTATCGGTGAAGGGCCGATGGGCACCACCACTAACAAATCCATCTCCAACTGGTTCCCGCGTAAAGAAGTCGGGCGTGCGGTCGGGTTTACCAACGCCGGGCAACCGCTGGGCGCAGCAATTGCTGCACCGATTGTCGGGCTGGTCGGATTGCACTTCGGCTGGCGTATTGCCTTTGTGGTGATTGCCGCGCTGGGCTTCGTGTGGCTGGCAGCCTGGATGATTCTTTTCCGCGATAAACCGGAACAGCATCCGCGCGTTTCAGAGGCCGAGAGAACGCTGATTGCCAGCGACCGTCCGGCGACACCGGTCACTTCAGGGATGAAAGAAAAAGATGTGCATACCCTGTGGTATTACGTTTTTTCCAAACCGGTATTAGGCGTGGCCGCCGCGTTTTTCTGCTTCAACTATATTCAGTATTTTTTCCTGTCATGGCTGCCGAGCTACCTCACGGATTTCCAGCATCTGGATATCAGGAGCATGAGCATTATCGGCATTCTCCCGTGGCTTGGCGCAACCGCAGGTTTCATTGGCGGCGGCATTGTGGCGGACATGCTATACCGCCGGACCGGCAACTTCCTTTTTTCACGCAAAGCCGTCATTTTCACCGGCCTGATCATCGCCGCAGGTTGCGTGCTGATGACCGCTTACACCCGCAATACGGCCGGTGCCGTCGCCCTGATCACTGTCGCCAGTATCTTCGCGTATATGACCCCGCAGGCATGCTGGTCGCTATTGCAGGATATCGTGCCGGCGCATCGCATCGGAACCGCGGGGGGATTTGTGCATCTGCTGGCTAATCTGGCCGGGATTTTATCTCCCAGCATCACCGGCTTTTTAATCCAGTACGGCGGCGGTTATCAGTCTGCTTTTATCCTGTCGAGCGGTCTGGCGATCGTCGGCGTGGTCGCAATGGCGATACTGGTACGCCAGAATAAAGTGAATGAACTTTTTGGTAAAAAAAGCCCGTCAGAAGACGTCATTACGCAGCATTAATCCTTTGATTTGTCATGTTCAACCTGCAACTGAGCTGATACATTGCAGGTTGAACATTGAGCAAATTTATAGGATATAGAAATGCCTTCGTCCGGAACTCCGCTTTTCCCGCCAGCATTGAAAACCGGTGACACTATTGGTTTCTTCTCCGCCTCTTCACCGGTTACCACCACGGCACCAAACCGCTTTGCGCGCGGGAAAGACTACTTGCGGGAAAAAGGTTTTGTGCTCAAACCGGGGTTGCTGACCGGCGAGTCAGACCATTACCGTTCAGGATCCGTTGCCCGGCGGGCTGAAGAATTAAACCAGCTGTTTCGTGATCCGCAGGTGCGCTGTGTGATGTCCACCATCGGGGGCAATAACACTAACTCCCTGCTGCCTTACCTCGATTACGACGCACTGGTCGCTGACCCGAAAATCATTATTGGTTATTCAGATACCACCGCGCTGCTGGCAGGTATTTACGCACAGACCGGACTGATTACTTTTTACGGCCCTGCGCTCGTTGCCTCTTTCGGCGAATTTCCCCCGCTGGTTGATGAGACTTATGCGTCTTTTGCTGACGTTTTGATGAACCGTCATGACGCGCCATATCGTTATTCTTTTCCCTCACACTGGACGGATGAAAAGCTTAACTGGGATGATATTGCTCCGGTTCGGGCTAAGCATTTGTATGCCAATACCTGCCGTTTTCTGGGCAAAGGGCGTATTGAAGGGCGCGTCATCGGCGGCAATCTGAATACCCTTTCGGGGATCTGGGGAAGTCCTTATATGCCCGAAATCCGTCAGGGCGACATTTTATTTATCGAAGACAGCCTGAAAGATATCGCCACCGTCGAACGTTCATTCTCCATGCTTAAGCTCAATGGCGTTTTCGACCGCATCAGTGCGATAGTGCTCGGGAAGCACGAATTATTCGATGACGCCGGAGCCGGCAGACAGCCCGCAGATGTATTGCTGGAAATCCTTAACGGCCAGGATATCCCGTTAGTCGACGGCTTTGACTGTTGCCATACTCACCCGATGCTCACCCTGCCGCTGGGTGTAGATATCGCTGTCGACTTTGACCGGCAGCAGATTCACATTGCCGGCCAGTACCTGACCTGATGACCTTATAAATCACGTACTACTAAAATTCCGTACGTGATTTATATCTTTCCGGCTCAAGCCTTCCTTTTTCTTCTCCCTCCGTTAAGGCCATACATTGCCAGCATGTAAATATTTCTGACAACAATCTGACTTTTAAATAGTACGGTTTATACTGACTGCCCCTTAACGACGGTATATCAGGGTAAAATTCTGATAGGGTAGCACTGTACTAATTATCTGAATGCAAATGTAAGACAGGATATGTTTAACAGGGAGACTGAGGATGCAAATGATTTATCTGATTGAAAATGAAATAGTATTCAATCCAGAGGATAACTCACTTTCTTTGCTGAGCGACGCTGAGAGTAAGGTCGCTGTATCCAATCCTGCGCGGAGAATTTTATTATTGCTGATTGAGCAACATGGCATTGTTGTTCCTCGTGAAACATTTTTTAAAAAAGTATGGGATGACTATGGACTGACTGCCAGTAATAATAACCTCAATCACTGCATCAGCAAATTACGTAAAGTGATTTCTATGCTGGGTTATTCCGATGAATTCATTGTCACCGTTCCCAAAGTTGGTTTTTACATCAGGAAAGAGATCGCCATTGCGGTGAATTTTGAGCAAATCGCATCTCCCAAAGAAAATACGGAAGAGTCCAGAAGTGTTATCGAAATACCGGAAATCATTCTTCCCATCGCTGAAGAACAGCCTTCCACAGAGGTGGTGACTGAGCCAGTTCAGCCCGAAACCGTGACACCGGAGCACCACCGATGGGAAACAAAACACTCTGTTTTTATGAGTATTTTAGTCACAACAGTGATCACGGCCTGGGGGATTTTCATCCTTCACCGTAATCTGAGTGACCCGATGGCGCATTTGCAGATTGCGAGAATAGGTGTCTGCGAACTGTATTCAACCGCGCCCGTCACTCCGTCACGAAAGGAGGAATTCGCGCGTCTGGCCGAAATTTTCCTGCGAAAAAACAATATTTCCTGCAAGCCCGGTCAAATATTCATATTTCAAAGTGAGCGATTTTCCCTCCCGATAAATACGGGTTCTGTGCGCGATTTCATGACGCAATGTAATACCGATGATAATCATAAGATGAACATTTGCATAAGTTATTATACAAATGACAGGACCACGAATGACAAATTATAATAAAAGCTTACCTTCAGTAAAGAAGATCCTTCTTTTATTCTTATTGCCCATTATTGTTTTACTGATCATTGTTTTTTGCGAGATTTTTTTAAGAAAAGACAAAGAGGCATTTCCGGTTAACATCCCTTGCCGGGGAAACATGATCATAGAAGCACAATATGATAATCAAAAAGCCAGGATGGTAGCATCGCTGTACTTTAGTTTTCTAAGCAAGAATAAAATTTTGATTTCTCTGAGCGGGACAGGATATTTGTATAACAATGAAAATGTCGTCATTGAGAAAAAAACGCTGCTGCGCAATATCTATTATGATTATATCCATGAAAGTAAGGCCACGGATACCTACTCGATGACCAGCAGTCAGATCAATATCGATAGCGTGGATGATTTTGACTGGCGTATTTCCTCACTTTTACTGATGAACAGTTTTTTTCTGACGGGCCACACAGATACGCTGGTCTTAAAGAAGTTCGACGATAACGCCCTGCTCATCGAAAACAATCAGTCACCGTTTACGCTGTGCATCTTCAGTAAGAGTCTGTGAGACCCGGTCGTCACTGCTTTTGTCTATTTATAATACAGATAGAGTTGAAATCCGCAGGCTTGAGCGTAACGGGCCAGCGTACTGAAACTGGCCTGTGCCGGACGCTTTTCCAGGCGAGTGATGGCCGGAGGTGTGATCCCCAGGCGTCGGGCCAGCTCAGTTTTATTTAATCCGGCATCTTCGCGTAAGGTTTGCAACAACGCATGAATTTCTGTCTCAGCAATGAGTTCCGGAGCCTGGGTAGAATATACCGGTTCTTCAAGCGCCTGAGCCCGTAGTTTAGCCGTTCTTAGCATGTCGTTCTCCCTCTCTTTCAGACGCGGTCAGTAGTAGTTAATCTTGACGATCACTGACGCATCAAATTGCCCGAGAGAAAGTGCTCTCCCTGGGATCGCACTCACTTTCGCCGTGAAGTTTTTCGTCACTTCATTCACGTTATTGAGTTCTGCAAAATCATCATAACGATTGAACGTAATTGCCTGTTCTTTTTCGTTGTAGAGCATTAATTTGGCACCATTCGACAAATCTATGGCCGTATTATCGAGCAACGGACTGGCCGTGGAAAACTCGGCCTGCAGGGAGAAATTATCCAGGCATCCCTGCTTAACGGCTTTAATGGCAAACGGCAGAGAAATACCGGAAGAACGGGACAAAATGGTGCTCTGGATCGGGCCGAAATCTACAATCTGAGATTCCGGATAGACCTTCAAATCGGAGCCACAGGCCAGGAAACGAATCCCCTGTAAGCCGGAGAGGTTATATTTCAGGTTTTTAGCGCCCGGCGATTTGTTGATGCCCTGGCTGCCATCAAGCTGGAATACCGTGAACTGATCAGCCCCCTGATAATGGCCGCTGGAAGGCGCGTTCCCGCTGACCTTGATATACAGGCGGAAAGTGACGTTTACCGTAACGTTCTGGCCTTTTTTGATGGGCGTACTGTTAGTGCTGAGACGTTGTTCATTCTGCTCGAGATCCTGCCCGTTATAGCTCACGCCCAGCAGTAAGCCCTCACCAATCGACTGGGATTTAGGGTTGAAGTAGAAATGAACCACATCAATGATTGAACCCAGAACATTATCGCAATATGCGGTGACGTTAATGTCATTGGATTCCCAGATTTTGGTGCCAACCGGCACATTCGACGGTATCGCCAGCTGCCCGACCGGGATCGCAGGTTTATCGACGATCCCCGTTCCTTTTTCCACGCAATCTAACGCCAGCGCGTTGCGGGAAAAACAGAGCAATAAAATAATCAATATCATCCTGCCAGCGAATAACCGGTAAATATCAGGCATAACAATCCCTTATCGAGGAGATGAACAGGTTCAAATACTGGCGTACACACAGCTTAGCGTTTGCCTTCTTTGCTGATGAGCTGACACTTAGGCGTCTGACACTGGTACTCGTTCACCTGTAAACCCCCGTAGTCGTCCATATATCCCAGGCTGTACCGGTTGCTGACATACTGCCCGCCGGTCAGGGAATCTGTCGCAAACGGGGCCAGCATCACGCTGTCAAACCCCGGCACGTTGCCTTTATTATCCTTACCCAGATAGCCGACGGTGATATAGAACGGTGTCGGGTTGGTCAGTTTCAACCCGTCCGAAAGGCGGCTGACCTGAAGCTGTTCCTGCCAGTTCCCTTTCAGCAATTTGCGCAGTTCGGTGGGCCGGAAGAAAAGCTTCACACGGCTCTGAATCGCAACCTGCATCACGTTGGCCATTTCGCTTTTTGGCGGTACTTCACGCACATTGAAATAAAATAACGATTCGCGATCTTTCGGCAGTGCGGCAGTTTCCGGTAACTGAAGTACGCGGATCTGGCTTTTCTGGCCCGCATCAATCCGCTGCATTGGCGGCAGCGCCACCAGCGGAGATGTAATTTTTTCGCCCTGCGCATTCTCCAGCCAGACCTGCGCCAGATAAGGCAAGTCCTTGCTCTGGTTCTCCAGCATGACGCTGACCGATTTGTCATTGGCATTAAAAATGATACGCGTCCGGTCAAGGTTAATGGCTGCAATGGCCGGACAAGCCACGCTGGCCATCATCAGTAACGCCATGCCTGTGTGTAAAATCTGCTTCTTCATCGGACTCTTCCTTTCCTGATTCACTTTGTTAATTTTCAGCTACACGGTAATAGCACCTGGCCGGAACGGGTCACGGGCTGCGAAGGTACCTGTATCCGGCATTTCTGATCGTCGCCCCAGCGTACCGTCAGCGATTTCTCGCCGGAGACGCCCGCCAGATACGCCAGACCGCCATCACCAATCAGACCGGCTTCAAATCCGGAACTGTTATCCGTCACCGACGACCCCAATGGCGGATAGCTGCCGTCAGCGAGACGAATGACGGCCATCAGGCGCTCGCCTTTAATCGCGCGGATTTTGCGGAAACCTATTGCTCCTTCTGTCAGGGTTTTGCTGACAACCGAGCTGTAAACTTCTACATCATCAGGCAGATGATTGACGTCAACGCGGATATCAGAAGTCTGATAGCTGGAGACGCCGTTCACGACGGCGATGCCGTAATCATTCGTTACCGACGCGCCTTCGCTGATCGGAATACCCTTCACTCCGGCCGACACCATCATGCGCGGCTCGCTGCCAGAGCTGCTCTGGTGCAATGCGGCTCCGGCTGCGGTGGCCGTAAAAGAGCCGTACCAATTGGCGTTTACCGAGCGGTAATCGTTATTTTTTACGCTGCCGTTCACGCCTAACTGACCGTAGGGAGACATGTGCTGGTAGTTAGCACGGAAAACGCCGTCGCCTTTTTGCAGGTCAGGGCTGCTTCCGCCGGCTCCTACGCGCCAGCTGTTGTTCGGATCCTGGCTGTTGTAATAAGAGGCGGTTTGCGAAAATCCACCCTGGGAATCCTGTTGAGCGTCATAGCTGATCTGCTGCCCGGAAGACAACGGCAAACTGAATGACAGGAACATCTGGTTTTCATCGGTATCGCGGTATCTCAGCTTGCTGGCCGACAACGTTCCGGAAATCCCGGTGAACCGCCCGATATCAAATATCTTGCTGACGGAAACGCTGTAGTTATTGCTGGGATTTTCGTTCCAGTACACCTTATGTGTCGCCGAGAGATACAACGTGATCGCCGGCCACGGCAGAAACTGGTTGGCGGTTACCGTATAAGTTTGTTTATCGTCGCGGGAATACCCGTCGCCGTTCACCTTGTCGAGATACTGGTTGAACGACATGAAGGTTTTTTCCGAGAAACGATAACCGGCAAAAGTGATCTGGCTTCCGGTGGAATCGAAACGTTTGGAATAGTTGGCGCGATAGCTGAAACCCGTTTGCTTACCCGCCACAGGAACCGTAGCGGAAGAACGCGTGACATCGAAAGACACCGCGCCCAGCTTTTGCAAATTCTGCCCGACGCCGAGTGCCTGAGCCTGATAGTTCCCGGTGGTGGCAATCAGCCCGCCATAGACTGAGAAATCATTAAGCGCGCCCCACGACATTTCTCCGCTGTAAAAACCCGGCTGCAAAACGTGATTGCTGCTGCCGGTGGTCGGTTTCCCCATGGCCGTCTTGAACCGCACCTGACCTTTGCGGGTCAGAAACGGGATCGTCGCCGTGGTAACCTGATATGTCGTTACGCTGCCGTTTTCTTCTTCAATTTTAACGTCCAGCGCACCCTGCACGGCTTCCGTCAGGTCCTGCACGACAAACGGCCCGGGAGAAACGTTGGTCTGATAAATTACCCGGCCGTTCTGGCTGATACTGACTTTGGCGTTGGTTTTGGCGATACCCGTTACCTGAGGCGCATAACCACGCAGCGAAGGCGGTAACATCCTCTGATCACTGTTGACGGAAACGCCGATAAAGCGGAAGGAATCGAAAATATCTGAGCTGAAATAGGTCTGCCCGCCGGTCAGACGCGCGCCGATGGAAGGCAATGCACGGAACAGATAAGTTTGCGTCCAGGTGAATTTATCGCTGGCAGGCGATCCTGACGTCCTGGCGGCGGAATACTGATAATCAGCGCGGGCACGCCACGCACCCAGGTTAAATCCGGTCGTACCGTAGCTGCTAAAACTGGTCGAGCTGTTGCCCTGCTGGGGCATGTATTTGCTGCCCAGCAGGTTGTAATCAAGTAATACGCCATTCACGCCGTTGTCCCACTGGGAAGGCGGAACCCAGTTTTCATCGTGAAACGTCAACCACGCCTGCGGGATACTGATATTCAGCGTCTGTTTTTCCTGATCGTAACGTGCGGTGATTTCTTTTTGACGATCCAGAGAAGTGCATTCGCCGTGATGCCAGAGTGTCAGCTGCTCCTGGGCGGCTTTGGTCAGATCGAATTTATCCACCAGTGAAGGCGGCACACACAGACGGCTGTTTTTATTATCTTCAGTAGGAATATATTTAATCAGGCTTTGATCGCCCAGCGTGCGGCCATTGAGCACGACATCCAGCAGATATTCACCGGGCGCGATATAATTCGCCACCTGAAAACGTGAAAGGTCTACATTATTGCGATCGGCAGAATCAATAAAGTTAACGTTAAATTCTACCGCCAGACTTTTGAATGAAATAAAGCATCCTGACAAGAAAATAATAACCCCTGTTGTTATTTTCATTCCTGTCGATGTTCTGTCCATCGCAAACAACATAATAAAATCACTTTTTATTTTTTATAAATCCAGCACGGAACCCCGATGCCCCCGGAAAATAAAGGGGAGATAACTCCCCTTAATAACAGCAATCTTTATTTGTAGTTCAGGGCGTAAGTCGCCTGAGAAACGATAGTACCGGTGGACACTGGCTGGGTGTTGGCTTCAACGCGCGCAGCAAATACCAGCTCGTTATTACCTGTTACCAGATTAATGTCTTTTGAGGTATCGCCAACTTTCAGCAAATCCCCGTTAGCGTCGATGAGACGGATGCCTGCACCTTTCGCGCTGCCGGTGTTCGCCAGCAGTTCAGTGGCGCTGCTGTCCGGAGTACCCGCGAAAGATACGGCAACTTTAGACATCGCCGGATATTCAACGGTGCCGGCAGTTTGCGCGGTCAAATCGCAGTCTTGCAGATGGATGGTGTAGTTAACGTTTTGAGAATATTTATTGCCGCTTGCCAGCACCTTATTCGCCACCTGACCCATATCGACATTAATGTCTTCATCGCCTGCGGCAATAGAGCAAGGCGCATTAATAACGGTACCGGTGAAATGAATACGGCCGGAACCCTGGTCAGCGCCGGTCGGAGGTGTTGTAACGTCATCAGCAAAAGCTGAAGCGGAAATTAAAGTTGATAAAGCAATAATCAGTGTCTTGTTCTTAGCGTTAAACATAGTAAGTCCTTGAGATTTAACGGTAGCTATTAAGTGATAAATACGCACACAGGCGATATTTTTCGCTGTACCGAAGAGAGCACCCCTCTCTTGCCAGATCAATATACTGATTTTTTAAATTTAACGTTATAATAATTTGCCAATTGCAAATATTAAGAGTTTTAATCTCAGATTAATCTTTAAACATCACCTTTATGAATGGAAATTAACTTAAAAGTTAAAATAATTAACATTAAATGTTCCGGCCTGAATAAAAATCATTCTTGTTAATTTGAAAAGTTAAGCTTTAGTTAACCAATAATTTACTTTTCGTTTAATTAAAATTTACGTTTTCAGGGTTATTGATACATTTTCGCCGACATCAGTGAGAAAACTCTGCATTCAGATCAAAAGAACGCCCTCAACTAAGTCCGTCCGGATCTCTCTTCAGATCATTTTCAGTCGTTCATTCTTCTCAAACCGCCCTGTGTTCATTGAGAAAGAACAGTTTCTGTTTCCATTTTGGCTCATATCTCAGTTCTTTCTGACATCACGCTGCCTTTTGTGGCCTGTCCCGCACTGCTGTTGCAGATATCTTGCTGTTTTTTCTCCGCTTGCGTGATCTGCCCCCCAGAAAGCAAACAAAGCCCTAACGCAAACTACACTTAACTTTTGATTGACATATATTTAACAAAATAAAGGAGAAAAACCATGAGCCAAGTTCATAAGCATTCTATTCCTGCCTCTGTGGCAGAACGCGCCCTGATCACACCTGAAAAATATCAACAGTATTATCAGCAGTCTGTTGAAGACCCCGAAGCCTTTTGGGGAGAACAGGCAAAAGTCCTCGACTGGATCAAACCGTTTACTCAGGTGAAAAATACCTCGTTTGCACCGGGAAATATCGATATTCGTTGGTTTGAGGATGGCACCCTCAATCTGGCGGCTAACTGTCTCGACCGGCATTTAGCAGAGAAAGGCGATCAGACCGCGCTTATTTGGGAAGGCGATGACCCCAATGCTGAAAATAAGCACGTCACGTATAAACAGCTTCACCAGGATGTCTGCCAGTTTGCTAATGTATTAAAAGGATTTGGCGTCAGGAAAGGCGATGTTGTCGCCATCTATATGCCTATGGTGCCTGAAGCCGCCGTGGCAATGCTGGCCTGTGCCCGTATCGGCGCAGTGCATTCCGTCATTTTTGCCGGTTTTTCACCGGAAGCCGTTTCCGGCCGCATCATTGATTCCAATGCCAAAATCGTGATCACCGCCGATGAAGGGTTGCGTGCAGGTCGAACCATCCCGCTTAAACAGAATGTGGACGATGCCCTGAAAAATCCGGCAGTCACCAGCGTGACACACTCCATTATTTTCAAACGCACCGGGAAACAGGGTGAATGGAAAGAAGGCCGCGATATCTGGTGGCATGACGCAATAAAAGATGTTCCGGCTGATTGTCCGGCGGAAGAAATGAAAGCGGAAGATCCTCTGTTTATCCTCTATACCTCCGGCTCCACCGGTAAACCTAAAGGCGTTTTGCATACCACTGGCGGATATCTGGTTTATGCAGCGCTGACTTTCAAATACACCTTTGATTACCACGACGGCGACATCTACTGGTGTACTGCCGACGTAGGCTGGGTAACTGGCCACAGCTATCTGCTTTACGGCCCGCTGGCTTGTGGTGCGGTCAGCCTGATGTTTGAAGGCGTGCCAAATTACCCGACGCCAGCGCGTATGGCCCAGGTCATTGATAAGCACAAAGTAAACATTCTTTATACGGCGCCAACCGCCATCCGTGCATTGATGGCTGAAGGGGACAAAGCGGTCGAAGGAACCAGCCGCGCCTCGCTGCGGATCATGGGTTCAGTGGGTGAACCGATTAACCCGGAAGCCTGGGAGTGGTACTACAAAACGATTGGTAACAGCCAATGCCCGATCGTCGATACCTGGTGGCAGACTGAAACCGGCGGTTTCATGATCACACCGTTGCCGGGCGCGACGGAGCTAAAAGCGGGTTCTGCAACCCGTCCTTTCTTCGGTGTGCAACCCGCGCTGGTCGATAATGAAGGTATCCCGCAGGAGGGCGCTTGCGAAGGCAATCTGGTCATTACCGATTCCTGGCCGGGCCAGGCACGTACCCTGTTTGGCGATCATGATCGCTTTGAGCAGACCTATTTCTCCACCTTCAAAAATATGTATTTCAGCGGTGATGGCGCGCGTCGTGACGAAGATGGCTATTACTGGATCACAGGCCGTGTGGATGACGTCCTGAATATCTCCGGCCATCGTCTGGGAACGGCTGAAATTGAATCCGCACTGGTATCACATCCAAAAATCGCAGAAGCCGCCGTTGTCGGAATTCCGCATAACATCAAAGGTCAGGCTATTTATGCCTACATCACTTTGAATCATGGCGAGGAACCTTCACCGGAACTCTATACGGAAGTACGCAACTGGGTGCGTAAAGAAATAGGGTCCATCGCCACACCGGACGTTCTTCACTGGACTGATTCATTACCCAAAACCCGTTCCGGCAAAATTATGCGTCGCATTCTGCGCAAAATTGCAGCCGGTGACACCAGTAATCTGGGAGATACCTCAACGCTTGCGGATCCGGGCGTAGTCGAAAAATTGTTGGAAGAAAAACAATCAATGAAAGTGCCGTCATAATTTTCACCGCCCTGGCGCGGTGAACTCTATCAATGCCTCACAGGAGTCACTGAGATGAATGATCTCATTTATCAGAGAGTTGTAAGTAACCCGCGCTTCAGGGAACTGGTGCAAAAGCGCAGCCGTTTTGCCTGGCTTCTGTCCGGCATCACGCTGGTGCTGTATGTCGCTTTTATCTTGCTGATTGCGTTCGATCCGCAATGGCTGGGGACGCCCTTGTATGAAGGTGCCACAATCACGCGGGGTATTCCGGTTGGCGTCGGGCTGATCGTGATTTCTTTCATCCTCACTGGCATCTATGTCATTCGCGCCAACAGCGAGTTTGACCAACTGACGGCTGATATTATCCGTGAGGTTAAGCCATGATCGCACGCCGTAGCTCCCTCCTTTTCCTGATGTTATCTCTGGCTTTACCTTTCAGCGCTTTTGCAGCAGAAGGAATTGCAGGCGAGGTAAAACGTCAGCCTCTTAATATTGAAGCGATCGTGATGTTCGTCTTGTTTGTCGGGGCGACACTTTATATCACCTACTGGGCTGCTAAACGGACGCGTTCCCGTCAGGATTATTATACGGCTGGCGGCCGAATTACCGGGCTGCAAAACGGGATGGCGATTGCCGGTGATTTCATGTCTGCCGCATCTTTCCTTGGGATCTCCGCGCTGGTTTATACCTCCGGTTACGATGGCCTGATCTATTCCATCGGTTTCCTTATCGGCTGGCCAATCATCCTTTTTCTGATTGCTGAACGTCTGCGTAATTTGGGTAAATACACCTTCGCCGACGTCGCCTCATACCGGTTGAAGCAAAAGCCAATTCGCCTGCTCTCGGCCTGTGGTTCGCTGGTTGTGGTTGCACTGTATCTGATTGCACAGATGGTGGGTGCCGGTAAGCTTATCCAGCTACTGTTCGGCCTGAACTACCATGTCGCAGTCATCCTGGTTGGGATCCTGATGGTGCTTTACGTGTTGTTCGGCGGCATGCTGGCAACAACCTGGGTACAAATCATCAAGGCAATCCTGTTACTGGCAGGCGCCACATTCATGGCTGTTATGGTCATGAAATCCGTTGGTTTTAACTTCAATACCCTCTTTACACAGGCCGTCGCGGTACATTCAAAAGGTATCGCAATCATGAGCCCGGGAGGACTGGTTTCCGACCCGATATCGGCGTTATCACTGGGGCTTGCACTGATGTTTGGGACCGCAGGCTTGCCGCACATTCTCATGCGGTTCTTTACCGTTAATGATGCCAAGGAAGCCCGTAAAAGCGTATTTTACGCAACCGGCTTCATTGGTTACTTCTATATCCTGACGTTCATTATTGGTTTTGGCGCTATCGTGCTGGTCAGTTCAAACCCTGCATTCAAAGATGCCAGCGGCGTATTGCTTGGCGGTAATAATATGGCAGCGGTACATCTGGCTGATGCGGTCGGTGGGAGCTTCTTCCTCGGTTTCATCTCGGCAGTGGCTTTCGCGACAATACTGGCCGTCGTGGCCGGATTAACACTGGCTGGTGCATCCGCGGTTTCTCATGACCTTTATGCCAGCGTCATTAAAGATGGTAAGGCAACGGAGCGCGATGAGCTGAGGGTCTCAAAGATTACCGTTATCGTTCTCGGTATCGTGGCCATCGCTTTGGGGATTTTGTTTGAAAAACAGAATATTGCGTTCATGGTGGGTCTGGCATTCTCCATCGCAGCAAGCTGTAATTTCCCGATTATTCTTCTGTCGATGTATTGGGCTAAATTGACGACTCGCGGCGCGATGATAGGTGGGTGGCTGGGGTTACTGACGGCCGTGATACTGATGATCCTGGGCCCAACGATTTGGGTGCAGATTTTAGGACACGCGAAGCCAATCTACCCTTACGAATATCCGGCTCTCTTCTCAATGATTGTTGCCTTTGCAGGAACCTGGTTCTTCTCAATTACCGACAATTCTGTTGAGGGGCAAAAAGAGAGAGAGCGTTTCTATCCTCAGTTTGTTCGTTCACAAACTGGGATTGGTATCTCGCAAAGTTCTAATCACTGATTTTTATGCAAACAAAAGCAAAAAAGGCCATCCGGGAGGATGGCCTTTTCTTTAATAGCGGCAAAATCAGAGTTATTGGCCAGTTTTTGGCCATTTCGCGTCTCAAATTCTAAATAGCAAAAAGCCCTGTACATCAGTACAGGGCTTTCCACTTATTTGATGCCTGGCAGTTCCCTACTCTCGCATGGGGAGACCCCACACTACC
>NZ_JAEMGT010000019.1:0-5677 GCF_017655185.1 Rahnella sp. ChDrAdgB13
TTATGATTGAGTACCCGGAGCGAATGTCCGGGTACTGACAAACGGGCGTTTACACAAAATCTGGTACAGGCCATTTCTCGCGGCGCATTCGGTAAAATCGTTATCATGATTGATGGCTAATCACAACGATGCGCAACGATGAGAAATCTGGGCGGCCGTTAGCGATAGCCAGATGGACTCAGTGACAGCACTAACGTGAAAGTAAAAAAGGCCGGCAAGCCGGCCTTCATCGCAAATAAACCCCCTACTTTTCTGGCATCTGCGCGGGCATTTTTATCAACGCCCGGTTTTTCGCCACATCATCGGCCGTTACGGCCGGCGCGGCGTTGCCCCAGCTGTTCCGCAGATAGGTTGCGGCAGCCGCGACCTGTTCATCAGACAGTTTCCAGGCAAATGACGGCATCGCACCGCTGGTTGGGTTGGACTGCGTCACCGCACCCCGGCCACCCTGCAGGATGGTGGTAATAATCGACGACGCATCGTCCGCCATCAGCCCCGGATTGTTCGCCAGTCCGGCCGCAAGCTGCGGGATACCCTTGCCATCACTGTTATGACAGGCGCTGCAGTTGGCGGAATAGACGTTGGCTCCCATTTTCATCTGCGCCGAATCGGCCGCCAGCGGTTGTGGTGCTTTGGTCCCCGAGTCCGGCTGCGATTTCAGGTAGACCGCAATCGCACGTAGATCCGCATCGGTCAGATGCTGGGTCGAGTTGGTCACCGCTTCCGCCATCGGCCCGGACGCCACCGCCACATGGTTGCTGCCGGTTTTCAGGTAGTCGACAAGTTGCTGTTCGCTCCAGCTGCCGACGCCGGTATAGCGGTTCAGGGTGATATCCGGCGCATGCCATTCCGCCAGGTTACTGCCCTGCAGATACGCTCCGGTGTCGCCGCCCAGCAGATTTTTCGGCGTATGGCAGGCGCTACAGTGCTCCAGACCTTCCACCAGATAGGCACCGCGATTCCATTCGGCGGATTTGGATGTGTCCGGCTCGTATCCGCTGTTTTTAAAGAACAACAGGTTCCAGCCCATCATCGCCAGACGGATATTGTACGGGAAGCCGAGGTGGGTCTCCGGAGCGTGATAATTCACCGGCTTCACCGAACGCATATACATCCACAGGTCGTGCATGTCCTTGTCGCTGGTTTTCACGTAGGCGTTATACGGCATCGCCGGATAGAGGTTTTCGCCGTCTTTGCCCTTGCCATGACGCACCGCGCGATAGAAATCACGCTCGGTCCAGCTGCCAATCCCGGTTTCTGTATCAGGCGTAATATTGCTGGCAACGATGCCGCCAAACGGCGTGCTGATCGAATAGCCGCCGGCAAACGCATCTTTGCTCTCCGGCGCGGTATGGCAGGCCACACAGTCACCGTCGATGGCAATGTACTTCCCGCGCGCCACGGCGGCGGCATCCTCCGCTCCCGGCGGCTGGCTGGTGAGGAGGGTGTTATCCGCAACGTCATCCGCGCGGGTACTGCCATTTTGCCACAGCAACCCCGCAGCCACGGCGACGGCAATCAGCGCCACGCCGCCCAAAATTTTGGTCTTTTTCATGTCACACCTTCACCAGTGGGCCGGGGTTTTTCACGTATTGCTCAATAATGGCTTTTGCCGTCCACAGGCTGAGTGCGCCGATGGTGCCGGTTGGGTTGTAGCCGGCATTATTGGGGAACGATGAAGCGCCTAGGACAAACAGGTTATGCATGTCCCAGCTTTGCTGATAGCGGTTAAGCACGCTGGTCTGTGGGTCGGCCCCCATCACGGCGCCGCCGATGGTGTGGTCACTGGCAAAGTTATACGGTGAATAGTGGCCCGAGGCGGAGTTGGTGCCGTTGACGATTATGGCGCCCATTGCCTTGCCGATTTCCACACTTTTCTCTTCGATAAACTTCGCCGCAAGACGGTCGTTTTCGTTGTAATCGAAGGTCACACGCAGCAGCGGATTGCCGTTGTCATCTTTATATTCCGGGTCTAGGTCGAGGTAGTAATCCTCATGGGAATAGCTGGTGCCCTGGCCGAAGATAAAGGTGCCGTTCTGGAACGCATGGGTATAGGCTTTTTTCCACTCTTTGCCCCAGCGCGGCGTGCCTGGCGGCAGGACGTCGGCATTGCCAATCGGACGCGCACCGCGCGCCACCACCAGAATGCCGGCTCCGCCGATAAAGCCGAGGTTGGTGTGATCGAAGTTATCGCCGTTGAAGTCGTCCACCTGCTGCGAAAGCGCGCCGGCACCGATAAACTGGTTGAGGTTTTCGTCTTCGAAGAACAGGGTGGCACCGGCCACGGTCTGGAAGCTGTAGGCACGGCCAACCACGCCTTTCTTGCTGACCGGATCGTAAGGCACGCCGATTTTGGAAAGCAGCAGCAGACGCACGTTCTGCATCTGGAACGCCGAAAGGATCACGATATCCGCCGGCTGGAACCACGCTTTTTTATTGCGATCCAGATAGGTCACGCCGGTGGCGGTCTTGCCGTCGTCGGCTTTATTGACCTTCACCACGGCGGAATCGGTCAGCACCGTGAAGTTCTCACGCTGCATCAGTGCCGGGATGACGCAGGCGTTCGGGCTGGATTTAGAGAAGTTACCGCAACCGTAATACAGGCAGTAACCGCAGTAGGTGCACGGCCCCATGCGCACGCCAAGCGGGTTGACGTAGGCGCGGGACGCCTGGCCCGCCGGGACCATAAACGGGTGCTGACCGAGGGATTTTGCCGCATCGCGGAACAGATCGGTCAGACGCATGCCCTCCAGCGGCGGCAGCGGATATTCACTGCTGCGGTTGCCTTCAAACGGGTTACCGTCCGGGATCACTTCGCCGTTCAGCTTGCCCGCTTTGCCCGACACGCCGGCGATTTTTTCGAAGCGATCGTAAAACGGTTCCAGTTCGTCATAGGTCACGCCCCAGTCCTGCAGGATCAGCCCTTTGGCGATCTGCTTTTTGCCGTAGCGCTCAACGGTCTGGGTGTACGGCTGCAAATCGAACGGGGTGAAACGCCATGCCATGCCGGCCCAGTGCGTACCGGATCCGCCGACGTTATAGCCCAGCTCATTCAGGTTCCAGTCGCGGCTGGGTAGCGCCTGTTGGGTGATGTTATTGCGGAAGGTGGTGGTTTCCACTGCGGGCGGCAGCAGCATACTGCGGCGGGTATCCCAGCGCAGTTCATCGGTATCAATCGACGGGGGAAAATCCGTGGCGGTTTCAAACCACGGACCGCGCTCAACGGCAACAACATTCAGGCCGGCACGGGTCAACTCTTCGGCAATCAAAGAGCCACACCACCCCAGGCCGACGATGACGACATCAGCTTTTGGACGCACGTTATTCATAAGACTTTGCTCTCTACATAAATATAACAGCCAGTATTTACAGGGTGTTATCAATCAGACTGGTGGGGATGATATTCAGCTTCTGCCCTTTTTTACTCAGCAGATCGCGGAAGTCATAACGTGCTCCAGGGAAGCCCAGCATTTTCCAGCTGGTCATCTCTTTATTTCCACCGTATATCGGGTCGGAGAGAAAACCTTCACGGACGTTTTGCAGCAGCAGCTCGAAAAAGACTTTAGTATCCACGTCGGCACCTAAATCGAATTTACCGGCTTCCATCGCATGCAGGATCTGCTCACGGCGAGGCTCATCCAGTTCGATAAACGTTTTGCCGTAGGCTTTGTGGGTAGCCTGATCCAGCGCGGTCAGGCCCTGGCGGTAACGCTCCGCAGGCGTCAGCAACGACTGCTGGCCCTGCTCAGGCGTACCTTTCACAAAGCGTCCGAGGCGGTAGACGGCAACGGCCTTGCCATAATCGCCCGCCAGCTGACGGTCGATAAAGGTGACACAGCCCGCGTCTTTGCCACTGAGGCTGGATTCATCCGCCGGGATAAAGTGCTCAGCAATGATGCCCACGGTGCCAGACTCGTGTTGGGTCAGAAACTGTAAGCCGCCGGTGCGTGGCGGAGTGGGAGGGGGATTTACTTTTCCTGGTTGCCAGGGCTGGCCACCGGTGACGACTTCAGCCTGAGCGCCAGGCAATGACGTAGCCACACCCAATGCTGCCATTGAGGTGAGAAACTCTCTGCGTTTCATAGATTCCCTGCCGTTTAATTGATCACATTGCGGAATTATTATTTTAATTTTGGAATAGAAATTCGTGATATTTAGATAATTTTAAATATCAAATCAGAGATATTTACTTCACATGTAAATAAAGTGTTTAATAAAGCATTAACAAACTTGGGGGATAATAATTTGTAGTGTGATCGCGACCAAGACTTTCGTTGATGGTTTTACATCATTGCCTCCGGCCTGCTGCTTTTTTGCGCCGGACAAAAAGGTGTCCTGCCTGCAATCGCTCGAATTGTGACGCGTCGGCAAAGAATTTCATCCAACCTATCGCCCTGTTTTTCGCTGTGATGCAGAAAGTGAACGCGGCATGTTTTCGTCAGGATTTTTACCGGGTTTCCGGGAGTAAAAATGAAAAAGTTAACCCTGCAAATGCTGGCGAAAATGGCCGGTGTGGGCGTGGCCACGGTAGACCGGGTACTCAACGATCGCGGCGGTGTTTCTCCCGAGACGGTGCGAAAAGTGCTGCATGCCGCGAGAGAAGCGGGGCTGAAGCGCTATCTGCCGGAAGAGCATAAGCAGCCGTGGCAGATCGAAGCGTTTTTAAGCAGCAATCCCTCGTCGTTTTTTCAACGGCTGAATAACGATCTGAGTGCCGTCGCCAACCATTTGGGTTATCAGCGCTTAACGCTGCATCGCACCTTTATCCCGGAATCGCAGCCAGAAATTCTGGCGCAACGGATTATCGCCAGCAGTGAGAAACGCGACGGCCTGATCGTGTTTGGTCATGACTATCCCATGATTCACGACGCGCTGGCGCACTGTCATGCCAACGGCATTCCGGTGGTGACCTTCGTGACGGATATTCCGGATGCGCAACGGCTTTGCCACGTCGGCATTAATCAGTATCAGGCGGGCCGCACCGCGGGGTTGCTGATGAGCAAAACGATCAATACTACTGGCGATGTGATTATGGTCAGCGGGCGCATCGATTATCGCGCCCACCGTCAGCGCATTGACGGGTTTCGCGATGCGATGGCTGCCCACGCGCCGCAGGTGAAACTGCGGGAAGCGCTGGCCGGTCAGGATCAGCGAGACACCATTCGCGCGTTGCTGGATTCGACGCTCTCACTGTCGAATGACGTGGCAGGGATCTACAACACCGGCGTGGGCAATACCGAGGTGCGGGACATCCTGCAAAAGCACCACCGGCTGGGCGTGTGTGCCTTTATCACCCATGAGTTGTACAGCATCACTAAAACCATGCTGCAGGAAGATGCGGTGGATTTCACCCTAGACCAAAATGTCCATCAGCATGCGCGCCTTTCGATCGAGCTGCTGTTGAGCCATCTGGAAACCGGCTATCAGCCTGCGTTGTATGAGGATGGGAAGGTCGATTTGAAGATTGTGACTTGTGAGAATTTGAGGTGAGTTGGGCCAGACACTTTCCGAACAGTGGCGCAAATACGGCCGCGCTGGCCACACTCAACGCCGGTAAATCAGCAGATGAATGCATTACGGTCAGACAAAGTAAGTACCTGAACATCCGGGTTGAGCAGGATCACCGGAATATCAAACGGCGGATAAAACTGATGACGGGATTCAAATCGTTCAGGCG